>NZ_JAHHPO010000676.1 GCF_024606365.1 Endozoicomonas sp. ONNA2 | reverse complement strand
TACGTTGCGCCTTGCATAGTAACTGTCCACTTAGCCAGAAATATACGATTCCATTCGGCCAACTACTTATTCGTGCATCCAGGTTTACCGAGTGGAGCATTACGATGAACAGCCAGAAATTAGCAACCGGTATTTTTGTTAATACCAACCCGGTAATGAGCATAGGCTCAACGGTTATCATTATCGCCTTTGTCCTGTTTACCATCATTGCCCCCGTATACGCTAATGGCATCTACGAAGCCGCCAAGAGATTTATTGCCACAGATCTTGCCTGGTATTACGTTATCCTGATGAGTTTCTTTTTACTCTTGGCCATATACACAGCATTCAGTCACTTTGGTCACATTAAGTTAGGTCATGACGACGAAAAACCGGATTACAGCTTCTTTTCCTGGTTCTCGATGCTGTTTGGTGCGGGTATCGGTATCGGCATTCTGTTTTGGAGTATTGCCGAGCCGATTCACCACTTCCAAAGCAATCCTTTTATTACCCAAGGGCAAGAAAAAACCCTTGAAGCCGCACAAATAGCGATGCGTGTCAGCATCTTTCACTGGGGTTTACACGGTTGGGCAATATTTGCTATCACCGGTATGGCAATAGCCTATTTCTCCTACCGCAAAGGCTTGCCATTATCTATTCGTTCTGGCTTGTACCCGGCTTTTGGCGACAAAATATACGGCCCGATTGGTCACATGGCTGACTTACTGGCTGTTTTTGGTACTGTCTTTGGTATCGCAACCTCGTTAGGACTGGGTGCGCAACAGATGAATGCAGGTATGAACTATCTGTTTGGCTTTAAAATAAATTCGGGCAATCAGGTGGTCATTATTACAATAATTTCCTTATTGGCAACCCTGTCAGCATTGCGTGGCTTGAACAATGGCCTGCACAAACTCAGCATATTAAACATGCGCCTTACGGTACTCATGCTGACCTTCTTTATTGTTCTGGGACCAACGGCTTATTTATTAGGCGCCTTTGCTACCAACCTGGGTGATTACATTACCAACGCCGTTGTGCTCGGTTTTTGGGTTGACCCAAATCCACAAAGTCAGTGGCAAGGGTGGTGGACCTTGTTTTATTGGGGTTGGTGGATCGCCTGGGCACCATTTGTCGGCATGTTTATTGCGCGAATCTCTAAAGGCCGTACGATCAAAGAGTTTATTCTTGGTGTCTTGATCGCACCAACATTACTGGCAACATTCTGGATAACCGCGTTTGGCAATACGGCTATTTTCATCGAGCTATTTGGTTCCGGCGGGATTGCTGAGGCGGTGAATAAAGATATTACTACTGCCCTGTTTGTCACCATGGAGTTAATGGACTTAGGTGCAATTATTGCCACCATTGGCGCAATTATCTGTACAGTAATGTCGGTGACTTACTTTATCACTTCTGCTGACTCTGCAACCCTGGTTATTTGTACGTTAGTCACTATGGGTCAACAAAAATCACCGCCTAAATTACGCATTTTCTGGAGCTTATTAATCGGTGCCGTTGCTGGTGTTTTATTAATTGTCGGTGGCTTAAAAGCGTTACAAACCGCCTCTATTATTGCTGCTCTACCTTATTCGATCGTCCTGGCTATTACTACCTGGGGTTTGTATAAGTCCTTGCGTGAGGAACTGAATTATAGCTTGCCATATTTAGCCACCCCCGAGGATGCTCCACTGCCGTCTGGATATGGTCAAAATTATGTTCACAAGCGAAATAAGTAAGAAACAGCAAAGTGTCTACCAGCTAATCAACATGCCTTGAATCGGCCGGGAAGCTTGCCAAATGGAATCGTATATTTTTGGCTAAGTGGGCAGTTACCCTGCATAGGCAGCATAGCGGTAGCTATATGACAAAGCTGCAACGAAACAGAGTGACTGATAATTTAGTCAGAAAATATGATTTCAGTTAACTACTTAAGCCCAAGCCGATGAAAAGAACTGCCAATCGAATAAGGAAAACAACATGTCTTCACAGATCATTCTTCCACGTATCATGCAAGTTGGTGCACAGGCGAGTCTGGCAGTCCCTGATATTCTGGACAGTATGGGCTGCCCCCGTGCCCTTATTGTCACTGATAACATGATGGTTAAATTAGGCTATGTTGCTAACATCACAAAAGTACTTGATCAAAAAAACACGACTGTTGATGTTTATTTTGATGTCTTCTCAGACACCGTGCCAGAGCCAACCGTTGCCTCCATTCAAGCCGGTGTGGCAATGGCCAGGGCAGGTAAGTATGACTGCATTATTGCGCTGGGTGGTGGCAGTTCTATCGATAGCGCCAAAGCCATTGCAATTCTCGCCAAATACGGCGGTGAAATGAAAGATTACCGCTTCCCCCGTATTGTCAACGAGCCCGGCTTACCGGTTATCGCCATTCCCACCACCGCCGGTACCGGCTCAGAAGCAACCCGTGTCACCATCATTACGGATGAAACCAACGACGAAAAAATGCTCTGTATGGGTGCCGGCTTTATGCCTGTTGCCGCACTGGTTGACTACACGCTGACCATCAGTGTGCCAGCCCGGACCACGGCAGACACCGGCATTGATGCCCTGACTCATGCCATTGAAGCTTATGTCAGTAAAAAAGCCAATGCCTACAGTGATACCCAGGCCATTGGGGCAATGAAACTTATTGCACCCAACCTGCGTAAGGTTTACCACAACGGTGAAGATCAACAGGCCAGAGAACACATGATGTTGGGCTCGACCCTTGGGGGTGTTGCTTTCTCTAACGCATCGGTTGCCCTGGTACACGGCATGAGCCGCCCCATTGGTGCTTTTTTCCACGTACCCCACGGTTTATCGAACGCCATGTTATTACCCAGTGTCACCGAATACTCGATTTCCGCGGCCCCCGGGCGTTATGCCGATTGTGCCCGGGCCATGGGCATCGCTTCTGTGCAGGACAGTAACCAGCAAGCCAATGAAAAATTATTAACGGAACTCAAGGCCCTTAACGACGAGTTATCAGTACCAACGCCAGCGCAATTCGGTATCGATAAAAATAAATTTTTCTCAGTTTGCCAAACCATGGCAGAACAAGCCCTGGCCTCAGGCTCGCCGGGCAATAACCCCAGAGTGCCAAGCGCTGAAGAGCTGGTAAGCCTGTATCAGGCACTATGGGATTAATACCAGTTCTGCCCTTTGAATATGAGATCAAGCAAGCAATGGCACTGACTTAAGCTTAAAAGCCCCGTAAACAGGGACATTGATATAGG
>NZ_JAHHPO010000675.1 GCF_024606365.1 Endozoicomonas sp. ONNA2 | reverse complement strand
AGCAACGCAGGAGCAGTTGCCGCGTAGGGCAGTCTATTCTCGGACAGCCTCCCGGCCGCACTGTCGGGCAAAAACTGACCACCGGGGACCCTGCACTCAACATGTTTGGTTTTCGGTAAAATCAACTCTGCTGGCCGACCACAACTGCCAGTACCAGCATTTGAGACTGACAATGGATATCAGAAAAGTAAAAAAGCTCATTGAGCTACTGGAAGAATCAGGAATTGATGAACTTGAGATCCACGAGGGTGAAGAGTCTGTTCGTATCAGCCGCTATTCGAAAAATGCCCATGCTGCTGCAGCCCATATTGCTGCAGCCCATGTTGCTTACCCGACACCCGCACCAGCGCCAACACCTGTGCCGGCAACAGAAACGGCAGCCTCGGTAACGGAACCGGCAACTTCCGGTCACCAGATCAAGTCTCCCATGGTTGGCACCTTCTACAGCGCCCCGTCACCGGATGCGCCTGACTTCGCCAAGGTCGGTCAGCAGGTCAAGGAAGGCGATGTGCTCTGCATTGTTGAAGCCATGAAAATGATGAACCAGATCAAGGCGGACAAATCCGGCACCATTGACGCCGTTCTGGCAGAGAATGGTCAGCCTGTCGAGTTCGACCAGCCCCTGTTCACTATTGTCTGATAATCGCCTGAGAATTGCGTTATGCTCGATAAAGTCGTAATAGCCAACCGGGGCGAAATAGCTCTGCGAATATTAAGGGCCTGCAAAGAGCTTGGCATCAAGACCGTTGCGGTTCACTCCAAGGCTGATGCTAATCTCATGCATCTGCATCTGGCGGACGAGTCCGTCTGTATTGGTCCAAACAACCCGGCTGACAGCTATCTCAATATTCCTGCCATCATTAGTGCCGCCGAGGTGACTCACGCCAACGCGATTCATCCGGGATACGGCTTCCTGTCAGAAAATGCGGATTTTGCTGAACAGGTAGAACGCAGTGGCTTTACCTTTATCGGGCCTTCTGCAGACGTTATCCGCCTTATGGGGGACAAAGTCTCCGCGATCGAAGCCATGCAAAAAGCCGGTGTTCCCACGGTTCCGGGCTCTAATGGCTCACTCACTGAAGATCACAGCCATACCATGGCCATTGCCCGGGATATCGGCTACCCGGTGATCATCAAGGCCGCCGGCGGTGGTGGGGGCCGTGGTATGCGCGTGGTCTATAACGAAGAGGACCTGATCAGCTCCGTAGCCTTGACCAAATCAGAAGCCGGTGCGGCATTCAACAATGACACAGTTTACCTGGAGAAATTCCTGCAAAACCCGCGTCATGTGGAATTCCAGGTACTGGCCGATGGTCAGGGTAACGCCATTCACCTGGGTGACCGTGACTGTTCTTTGCAACGTCGTCATCAGAAGGTTATTGAAGAAGCGCCAGCCCCCGGCATTCCAGACGAGAAGCGTCAGGAGGTGGCCAGTGCCTGTATCCGTGCCTGCATCGAGCTGGGCTATAAAGGTGCTGGTACTTTTGAGTTTCTGTATGAAAATGGCAAGTTCTATTTCATTGAAATGAACACCCGGGTTCAGGTTGAACACCCGGTAACTGAACTGATCAGCGGCATCGATATTGTCAAAGAGCAGCTGAGGATTGCCAGCGGCCTGCCCCTGGGCGTTGCTCAAAGAGACATCGAACTCAAGGGCCACGCCTTCGAATGCCGGATCAACGCCGAAGACCCAAAAACCTTTATGCCATCACCTGGCAAGGTTTTACAGTTCCATGCACCGGGTGGTAATGGTGTTCGCGTTGACAGCCATCTGTACAACGGGTATAGAGTTCCTCCTTACTATGACTCACTGATCGCCAAGATCATCAGTTATGGTCCGGATCGTGAAACGGCCCTTATCCGAATGAAGAACGCACTGGATGAAACCGTTATTGACGGGATTAAAACCAATATTCCCCTTCATCAGGATCTGGTGACAGATCCTTTCTTCAAGGAAGGCGGTGTCAGCATTCACTATCTTGAGAAGAAACTGGCCGAGTGACATCCAGTGTCCCCCATGGAAAGGCCATCCGGGGGTTACTGTTTCTTTTACCGGGCGATCAATTGGTAAAAGTTAAATATCAGGGCTCCCCTTCAATAAGCCGTTTATGAATTTCTTTCCTGAAGAACAGGCCGCAATTCTCATCGCTTTACATTCTGGGTAACATAATGTCTTGGATTCAAGTCAGACTGAACACAACTTCTGAGCATGCTGAAATTCTGGAAGACCTGCTTTTGAAAGTTGGCGCCTGTGCGGTCACTCTGCAGGATGCAAAAGATCAACCGGTCTATGAACCTGAGCCAGGTACGACGCCGCTGTGGCGTAACACCGTAGTTGTAGGCTTGTTTGATGCCCTGACCCGCACCGATGATGTCATCCCATTTCTCAAGGCAAACGCCGGACTGAACCCTTTCCCTGATCACAAGGTCGAACTGTTAGAAGATAAAGACTGGGAAAGAGAGTGGATGACCCACTTCCACCCCATACAGTTTGGTGATCGCCTGTGGGTCTGCCCCAGTTGGAAAGACGTTCCCGACCCTGAGGCTGTTAACCTGATGTTGGACCCAGGTCTCGCGTTCGGCACCGGGACGCACCCCACCACGGCACTGTGCCTGCGTTGGCTGGACCAGCAGAAGAACCTGACCGGAAAAACTGTTATCGACTATGGATGTGGTTCAGGTATCCTCGCTATTGCTGCACTCCTGCTGGATGCACAATCAGCTGTCGGTGTTGATCTGGACCCGCAGGCGCTGGCAGCCACTGTCGAGAATGCCAGACGAAATAACATTCCGATGGACAAGCTGGAAGTTTTTCTGCCCGATGACGAACCAACGGATCAGGCTGATATAGTAATGGCCAACATTCTCGCTGGCCCATTGACTCAACTGTCGCACAAACTGGCCAGTCTGACGAAGAAAGGCGGTGCCATTGCTCTGTCAGGTATTCTGGCTGAGCAAGCAGATGAAATAATACAAACCTATGAACCGTGGTTTGCCATGGACACGGCAGTCACCCTTGATGACTGGGCCATGCTCTCTGGCAAGCGACGTTGATAAGCTGGCATTGATGTGATGCAGGTATGACAGAACTTGTTAACCCATGGCTTCCAATAAAAACTGTGTACCAGTGCAGTCAATTGGACTGGATTCAGTATGGGTGCTCTGATCTAATAAAAAAAGTAGCTTTAAGATCAGGTAAACAGTAAACATGACGCCGCCTAGTGTCACTTGTCCCCATTGCCAGACCATATTCCGCATTACCAATACCCAGCTCAAGGCTGCCAACGGCTCGGTTCGTTGCGGTTCATGCCTTCGGGTATTTAATGCCATAGAACAGATACCGCTCCCGAAAGAATCAGAGCAGGAAGAAGTAAACACCGCCATTGAAAACCTTGAAACAACGCCCTCATACCAGAGGACAAAACACCCGGTATCTGCTCATCCCAGAAAAGAGCCTCAGGAAACTCTGGCTGTCCAAACGCAAAAACCAGCAAAAAAACCATTGAAAAAACCGGTAAAAAGGCGGCTAGCAAAAAAGCCATTAAAAAGGAGGGTAAAAAAGCCGGATTCAAAACAACAGGAAATATCCAGAAGCAAAGATCTTAGCCCTTCCATAAAGGCAAAGGTTGCTACTGCCCCGATAGAATACGATGGCTATCACCAGCAAAACATCGAAACCATGATTCATGAGCTGAACCAGCAAGAAACCGAAAAAATCATAAACGAACAAAAGCTCCGCAGGAAAAGCGCCTACTGGGGGGGCGCGGCCTTCAGCCTGCTAATGTTGCTGGCACTGCAGTTTGCCTGGTTCAACCGTAATACGCTGTCACTGAATCCCACCCTGCGACCAGCTTATGCCATGACCTGTAACCTGCTTTCCTGCACACTTCCCCCTATAGTCAACATCAACGCCATTAAAAGTGTTGATCTTTTAGTACGCAGCCATCCTGATCAAGACAACGCCCTGCAGATAGATGCCGTAATCATCAATGAAGCCAGGCACCCACAACCGTTTCCAGATTTGAACCTGACCTTTACCGATATCAATGGTCGGCTGGTGGCTAACCGCACCTTTACCCCATCGGAATACCTCGGTGGTGAGCTGGCGGGCTCCGATGAAATGCCTGAAGAACAACCTATCCGCCTGGGGCTGGAAATTATCGACCCGGGCGAACAGGCAGTTAACTATCAGTTGACCTTCAGTGAAAACAAAGTAATACGATTTAACCAGGAGGCTGTGCGAGAATAGACTGCCCTACTGCGGTGGTAGCAAATTGGTCTAAATATCCCGCCTTATCCGGCAAATAGCACCACTATTCACTGCAAAAAACGAAATTTTTATCCTCAATTTTCTGCCATCCTCGCTACGGCCGCTATTCTCGGACAACCTCCTGGATTCGGGGCAGTTTATGAAATATCCGGGCCGGGAAGCTTTTGATTAATACTTTTTTTGAACCAAAAGGCTCACAAAGACCCAGATAAGATTCTTCCTGTTCTCTTCTCATCTTTGTGATTTTTTGGTCTTCGTGGTTTTAAATAGTCGGTTTAGCAGTCTTTTTCTTTCTCAGGCAATGGCCAGCAGCCGGATAAGCTCATTTCGGTTGCCGACCAAATCCGCCAGGCTATACCGGTTCAACACGTCCATAAAAGCCGCTACCGCTTCGGCAAGCACCCCTTTCAACTCACACCCCGGTGACATCCTGCACACCGGCTGCTCGCACTCCACCACCTTCATGGTGGTTTCCATACACCGCACCAGTTCTCCCAGGTTAATCGCTTCCGGCGGCTTACCCAGAGTGAAACCACCGCCTTTTCCTCGAAGCGTTGTGAGATACCCCTCATGACCGAGCTTATGTACGATCTTCATCACATGGTTACGAGAAATATCAAAGGTATCCGTAACTTCCCGGATCGAGAGCAACCGCCCTTCCGGTAGTAGCGCTGTATACATCAGAATGCGCAGAGCATAGTCGGTGTGTTTAGTCAGTTTCATTCAGCGTTAGACACAGTGAAAAGGTGTATATATAATGCATCTTTAATAGATGTATTTCAAATACATCTTCTTACTGTAATGCAAGAGGTGATCTATGAGCCTGAGTAAACAAACGATTCGTATCGTCAAAGCCACGGCCCCGGTTCTGGAGGAACATGGTGAAACCATTACCCGTCACTTCTACCAGCAGATGCTTAGCCAGAATCCGGAGCTGCTGAATACTTTTAACGCCACCAATCTGAAAACCGGTCGTCAACAGGCTGCCCTGGCCAATGCGATCTATGCCTATGCCTCGAATATCGACAACCCTGGTGCCCTGACTCGCGATATACAACGAATCGCCCACAAACATGTCAGCTTGAATATCCTGCCGGAACAGTACCCCACTGTTGGCAAGCACCTTCTGGAAGCCATAGCCCATGTCCTGGGCGAAACTGCAACCGATGAAATACTCCATGCCTGGAAAGAAGCCTATGGTTTTCTGGCAAATCTGTTTATCGAAGTGGAGGGCGGCATTTATCGGGAGAATGAGCAGTTAGACGGAGGCTGGCGGGGTACCCGGGAGTTCAGGGTGGTGAACAAGGTTAAGGAAAGCGATCTGATCACCTCTTTCTATTTCCTGATTACCACTGATCGTACGTCATGAATCAGCTGCTATAATAAACGTC
>NZ_JAHHPO010000674.1 GCF_024606365.1 Endozoicomonas sp. ONNA2 | reverse complement strand
TGGAAATAACTTCCCTATTTTCATTGCCTGACTGGACTGAGCTTGTCGAAGTTCGTTGGCACGACTCTTCGACAAGCTCAGGGTGAATGTAAATCGGGAACTTATTAAAAGACAATTCCCAAGTATTTTTTTTGCAGGCAGGAAAGTTCCGAAGAGGGAACTTTTTTCCAAACTTGGGGTCATTAGAAAAGAAATAAAAAGGAGTCATCATGAACGTACCTCATGCCGTTGTAGATCGCTTTGAAAACCTTTCTGACTATCTCAGGTCAAGTGAATTTAAAACTAACCCTGAATCCAATATATTCACCCCCTTGCGAAAGGTAAATTCTCAGCCTGCAGCAAATAATTTTTTGCCATTGCCTTACGAATTAAAATTTGAAATAGCCAAACACCTTAATTTGAAAGATTTTGTCGCTTTTAGTTCAATTAATGTTGATAATTACCTTTCTCTGAGAGAAGACGACATTTTGGTAGAAAAAGTCTTGAAAAACTCGCAATTAATGCTCGTAGATTTGAGAAAAAGAGCACACGAATCTAATGGCGGTCGTCCCCAGATGTATCGTGACCTATGGTGTTCCAGTTTACAACCACCACCACAGGCATACACTCCAGGCCCTGCACAACTTACCTGTAATACTGACACTGCCACATTTAAGGTAGCCCACCAAAATGAATCGGCATTTTTCTACTTATCACTGTGTGATTTCGCTACCAATGGTTTTATTGATCTCTTTTTTAGAGACCATATTTGTTCATTAGTTATAGATATTAATAATTCAATAGATTTGAAAGGGGATATGATGGCTGTTTATTATGCATATGAATTTCTAAAAATTGCATTAGATGTACACGACAGAGCATCTATTGAAGACAAGAAAAATAAGCTCGAGACTCTCGCTCATATGATCAAGAAAAACCAAATTTCCTTGGGAAAACTGGAATTTTGTTATCGTGGCGGTAATAAGTCAGATTTAGACAACTGGGGCGAATTTCTTGGTAGTCTGCGTAAAGATCATCATTGATATCCTGTTCCTATAAATGTGAGTAAACATAGTCATAGGACTATTTCGCTCTCTG
>NZ_JAHHPO010000673.1 GCF_024606365.1 Endozoicomonas sp. ONNA2 | reverse complement strand
TCGGCACGACCGGCTTCCGAAGGTTTCAACGTCTTCTGAAGTTACGGATTCAGGAGAAAGATAACGTAAGAAAAGGAACGACAACATATAGTCACGGAAGTCGTCGGCGTTCATGGCGCCACGCAGTTGGTTGGCAATACCCCAGAGGGTTTTGCCAAGATTATTCATGTCTTTTGTAGTCATATATATTCAGGCTCTAAGCGAAGGAAACAACTTCTGCATTAAGCTTTTTTTATGGAGCTTTATGTTTTCTACTTTTTTGAGTTGGATGGAAATAAGGTCATCAACAGACCGAAGGCATTCAGCTATTTTTTCTTGCTCTTCAAAAGAAGGTTTGTTTATCTTGAGTTCTTTAAAATAAGGCAGACCGATAGTTTTGATCGTATTACCTACAGCAATTCGTTCAAAGGCAGGTTTTAAGGCCTGTAAAGTGTAATAGAGAAACCAATTGGATAGCTTTTTTTCGTCACACTGCCATGCAATGAAGTGCTGGCTGACAGCCATTGCAGAGTTAAGGACAGCACTTTTTCCAACTCCTGCATCACGGCTTAAAATAACCGTACCCTGTGGATGAAGGACTGCTGATGAGTTTTTTATTCCCTCTTCAGAAATCTCTACTGTTGTATTGAAGATAAAGCCATTATCCAGATTTTTTGAGTCAGCAAGAGATACCCATTTAACCCCACCATTATAATTTTCGGAAATACTTTTATTTGGTGTATGGCCAGATCCTCTCTTGGCAAGGTTCTCGATTTTATGTAATTTCCAATCTCCTGAATTCTGAAATTCAGGAAACCGAAGCTTGGGCACGCTTTCTCCTTCTGCGGGAAAGAGCTGCTGCATCAGCCCTTTTTTATGGTCTTTCAGAGTAGCGAGTTTTTGGGATTGGTTGGTAATCAAGTCGTCGATAGATGATAAACAAGCTGATAATTTTTTCTGCTCATTTAACTTAGGAAGAAAAATAGGAAAATCCAGAAAAGTTTCAACTTGAATGCGCTTTGCTTTCCTTCCACCATCTGCAATCTCACCATATTTCTTATAGTAATCTCTTCGTTGTACATATTCGAGTAGAAACCTGGTGTCTAATTCTTTGCTGGTATCGAAGCAAGGCAAATCAACGGTAGACTCATATCCATCTAAATGCTCGGGAATAATACCAAAGGCTTGGTTGAGGAAGTCCAGTTTACTGTATACAAACTGACCAGCTTTTCTCCTATAGTACTGAGTATTCGCACTACCTTTTAGAGTTTCTCTGTAACTTCTCAAAAAGTACTGGTAAACCATAGTTCCATATTTCTACAGCTCTTAT
>NZ_JAHHPO010000672.1 GCF_024606365.1 Endozoicomonas sp. ONNA2 | reverse complement strand
ACCAGTTGCCATCCTCATCTTGCCGCCAGGTTATCAGACTATGTTCTCTTAAGGTGTCGCAACCATTGATTAAGAGGTTCTTACCCGTTGGGCTAAAACTGGCATGCATAATATAACAGTCGAAACTGTCCTGTAATATGAATTCAAGGCAATTTGCCCGGCATTGAAAAATGTCACGCTTCGCAGGGGCTACAGGGTCTGGCTCAACACGACTATCGCAGGGTATCATCTCGATATCAGGTTGATACGGTTGCGATGCATCAGCCTTCCTGACATCTGGCAAGTCATGATTCGTGGAAAAATGCAGTCCGACAAGCTTGCGATCACCAATATCTGTGGTGGCCATCCATCCGGGGGGTAAATCCAGTTTCATCCGTTTGAACGGTTGAGTCTGATCCGATTCAGAGACTTCCCAACTTTTGTTAAAGTTAGCCACTAACCGGGATATTGGCTCCAGACTGTTATTCAAGGCCTGATGGTCTTTTGCCAAATTGCTTGTGGCTGCATTGCTTTGCGAACCGCCGAGGTAACTCTGTGCTGTTGGTTCCATAATGACTCCAATCATATTGTCGCAAAGTGAAATTACAAGGCTGTTGATCCGTGACGGGTATTTGAATCGTCCTGTTGTTGCTTGTTTGATCAATCAGTCCCTGACCCATAGATCAGTAACCAGGGTAAAAAGTTCCTGCCATAGCAATTTTTCCAGTTGCGTATTCTGCCCCGGATCAGGCATTTTCCGGCACTCTCAAGGTTTGCTTGCATACAAACCGGTCAGTTTCGTTATAATTCCCGGTTTTCACTGGTTGTTAGCGAGTCTTGGTGGCTTGATTTTTCACGTCAGGATAGACACTAATTACCAGCTGGATGCAGAAATGGTATTGTTTCCAGACCTTGACCGGAAACTGTCCGATTATTTTGTTTGCCATGATGAGTGTGTTTTATGCAGAGTATCTCCCAGCGCATAGCTGAAGAGTTGGGTGCCAGACCCGAACAGGTCACCAGTGCTGTACAGCTGCTTGATGATGGATCCACGGTTCCTTTCATTGCCCGTTACCGAAAAGAGGTCACCGGCGGT
>NZ_JAHHPO010000671.1 GCF_024606365.1 Endozoicomonas sp. ONNA2 | reverse complement strand
CGTACACCCGAACCCCACTGGACTGGTCGGAGGTGGTAAAGCTCATAGAGGCGGTGCCCGCCCCTGCAAAAAAACAAGACTGAACGGTGCCTGATTGTCACCTGATGAACTGCCACAGCAGTCCCGGAATAACCAGACCTGCTCTGTTTTTTAGGTTTGTGTTGCATCTGCACAAATTCTGCCTTCTGAAAATAATGTCGAGCAAACCATTTGGGACAGGTTTGGGCAAGACTTTATCGTTACCGACCAAGCGGATAATTTATTAGAGTTCACAACATAATTATGAATACCAATGCAGTAACTTCAGGCACTACGCCTGCAGCAACCACATCATCACCTGTTGATAACAACTGTTCTGACTACAACCATATCGACAACAACCATATCGACAACAACCATGGTGATGGACAACGATACATCCCGCAACCTGAAAAAACTTCTTACCCACCAGAAACTGTATCATTGGAGGATCGTATTGCCACTGAGGTAATAACGGTTACCCCAGACGAAATGAAAGAGTTAATTCTGCTGGGGAATTTTTCTGATGATATCCATTACCGGGTGGAGGGTAACCTTGAGCTTGACAAATGCCCAGCCGCTGCGCTGCCCGGTCAGCTCACCGTGACGGGGAACTTTTTTCTTACCGATTGCATCCACCTGAAGCACCTATCCGGAAAACTCACCGTGTATGACGATTTTTGTGTTTCCGGCAGCACCGACCTGGAGACTCTGTCTGGGAAAATCCACATCAAAGGCGACTGTGAACTTAAAAATCGCCCCAACCTGAAGAGCCTGTCCGGGGATCTCACCTTTGATGGCATACTTGATTTAACACAATGCCGCAAGCTGTCTGAGCTGCCCGAGAAGCTCACGGTAAAGAAAAGTCTTATCCTTAATGATTGCGAAGCCCTCAGTGAGCTGCCCGATGGCCTTGATGTGGGGGAAGCTTTGTCAATCAGGCGTTGCACTGGACTCAGGAAACTGCCGGAGAACCTCTCTGCGCTGGAGCTTCATCTCGATGAGTGCACCGGTCTGGGGGAACTGCCTGATACGCTCTGCGTGGGGGGCAATGTCTCTCTTGACGGTTGCATCAGCCTCAGATGTTTGCCTCAGAACCCGTTCTTTAGGGCCAACCTCTCACTTAATGGTTGCAGGGGCTTGACAGCAATGCCTAACTGGATTACTGAGTTGGGGCGAACTAATAATGATGCCCTCCGCGAAGTCCATCTTTTTGATACCGGTTTGTCGGATGCATTATATCAACGTTTGTCCGGCATGCCGCCACCCGAAGGAATGCTGTTTTATTATGATATGGGCAGAGGGAACCCTGTGCATGCGTTTACAACACTTCAGGAAGGCCTGGATTTTTGGCGGGAGTTGGCCTCAACCGATACTGAAACTCCTGCGCTTGACCTCAGATCTGACCCTGGCCTTATTGAATTTCTGGGGCGACTGACAGGCACTGCAGATTACCAGAACCTTAATTCCCGTCCTGTCCTCGCCCAACGGGTAATGGCGGTCATGTCATTACTGGCCGACAATGACCAGTTTCGGGATGATGCCCTGGGTCGTTTATCCCATGCCGGCACTTCCTGTGATGACCGGGTGATCCTGGCCCTGGATGACCTGGAAACAATGCAATTACTGACCTCTGCCCAAACCCTGGCGTTAGAAATGCATGACCCCACTGAATTAAAGGCGCTGGGTCGGCAAATGATGATTCTGGAAAAGATCAAGGCAATCGCCAGTGCACATATGAAAACACTCACCCTGGTGGATGAGATTGAGGTTGAGCTGACGTTTCGGATTGAATTAGGCAGGTTCTTCAAGTTTCCCGGATCAACCCAAAATATGTTATTCCGTGAGTGTGCCTTGGTGAATGATGAGGACATTGCCAGGGCTCGCGTCAACATTGAAGAATCCTGTACGGACGCAGCGCTTGAGGACTTTCTCGCCCAGTGGGAGCCATGGCAGAAATTTCAGCGCGTGCAGGCAGTGCGGCCCTTTG
>NZ_JAHHPO010000670.1 GCF_024606365.1 Endozoicomonas sp. ONNA2 | reverse complement strand
ATTAAATTGGTAAAATTCTTCCGGTGCAATCAAAACCTTACGGATTCAGGTATTATTAAAGCTATAGACGGGCATATTCAGTAAAGTCATTGCAAAAGGGAGTGGTGGGATAAGGGCAAGCCCACCAGAACAACAGGAAAGGCTCGCCCGCATTTCAGCGGAACATTAACAGATCGGCGGCAACCCCAACTCCTTAAGGAACTGGTTGTGCCGTTCAGCAGCTTCGCTGGCCTGTTTATTGATCTCGACCAACCTGGCATGAATCTCCCCCAGGTCCCCAATCTTTTCAGCTTTGGCAGTGCTCACATAGCGGGAGATATTGAGGTTATAGTCATTTTTCTCGGCGATGGTCTCCAGTGAGACACGGCGCGAATATCGATCTTCTTCTCTCCGATACTGATAAGTATCAACAATTTTATCGATATCCTCTTCCCGTAGCTTGTTTTGCCGTTTGCCTTTCTCGAAGTGCTCGCTGGCATTGATAAACAGCACATCGTCGTACTTCTTGCACTTTTTTAACACCAGAATACAAACAGGGATACCCGTTGAGAAAAACAGGTTAGATGGCAGGCCGATAACGGCATCAATATTATTATCCTTCAGTAGTTTCTGGCGGATTTTGGCTTCAGCTCCACTGCGGAACAGCACACCGTGGAGCAGAATAATCGCCATAGTGCCGTCTTCTTTCAGGAAGTGGAAGCCATGGAGCAAAAAGGAGAAATCTGCTGAGGATTTAGGTGCCAGGCCATAACTTTTAAAGCGGAAATCCTCACCCAAAGCTTCCGTGGGTTGCCACCGCAAACTAAACGGCGGATTGGCAACAATGGCATCACACTGTAGCTTTTTGGCCGGGTTCATTTCATTCAGCTGATCCCACTCGTTAATCAGGGTGTCACCGTGGAACACTTCAAACTCAGAATCCTTCACCCCATGCAGCAGCATATTCATCCGCGCCAGGTTGTAGGTGGTGATGTTCTTTTCCTGTCCGTAGATTTTACCGATGCTGCCGCCGGCTTCTGTGATCTGTTTACGCACATTCAACAGCAGTGCGCCATCTTGCAGTCGAGCCATCTCGGCAATGCTGGTCCACAGGTGTTCTGGCTCAATGACATAATGCACCTTCCGGCGCATCATCTTTTCAATCTCCAGGGTGTCAGCCGGGTTTTCGTCGTACCAAATGGCCAGGGGAACGCGCTTGTCGCCCTCTTTGGGTATGGGGTAATCAGAACCCAGTTCTTTTTTTGCGGCGGCTTCGTAGTTATCAGAAACCTGAATCCGTAAGGTTTTGATTGCACCGGAAGAATTTTACCAATTTAATA
>NZ_JAHHPO010000669.1 GCF_024606365.1 Endozoicomonas sp. ONNA2 | reverse complement strand
TCACCGCCTGCGCGGCCCGGCCCGATTGGGCGATGCTTTACGACGGGTTTGGTAATGCCTGCCATGGCCAGCAGGGTAGCCTGGATAATGGCGTGTTCCGCTTCGGGGATCAGGAAACCGGCCCTGACCAGTGGGGCCTTGTCGTCCTCCGGCAAAGAGGCCTGCCGGTTTCTTCTCCCCGGTAGCCCCGGAAATCCCCCGGAGCAACACATCATCAGCACTCTTAAACCGGTCCTTGTTGTCCTGCTGCTGGGCCGTTGTGGTCTGCTCTAGCTGGTTAGCCAATGACTTTTTTTTGGTTAATGACATGATGCAGGGGGATAATCATAGCCCGCCGGGCGATCTGTTGAATTACCGGGTCCGTACCAATAGGCCTATGCAGGTCAAAAGCAACGCCTTTCAGCCTGATCCCGCTTAAAAATAATGGTTCTCTACCGGACACACATCTTAAGGAGTGCTCTATGACAGAATTGAAATTGGGCTCATTCGATGAGGGCTTGCATGTTGCCGTCATCGGCGCTTCCGGTGCCATTGGCAAAGGCATGGTCCATTGGCTGGAGCAGGTACCAACGGTCAACAGAATTTATGCCTTTTCGCGCCGTGAGCCTGATTTTGACCGGGTCAATAAAACTGTTCTTCATTACCTGGATCTTCTGGATGAAAACAGTATTGCCAACAGTGCAAAGCACATTTCGGAACCGTTGGATCTGGTGATAATTACCACAGGTATCCTCCATGAGGGGGAAGAGCTTAAGCCGGAAAAGTCCATCAGGGATTTCCAGCCCGATCACTTTGCCAAAATCTTTGCCGTCAATACCACCGGGCCTGCCATGGTTGCCAAATATTTTCTTCCCAAAATGGCCAGAAACCGCAAAAATGTGTTTGCGGTTTTATCCGGCAGAGTGGGCAGCATTTCGGATAATCAATTAGGCGGCTGGTATGCCTACCGGGCATCCAAGGCGGCACTGAATATGATCATCAAGAGTCTGGCCATCGAAATTGCCAGAAAAAACAAGGCATCCATTATTGCTGCATTGCACCCGGGTACGGTTGATAGTCACTTGTCCATGCCGTTTCAGTCCGGTGTGCCTGAGGGCCAATTGTTTTCTGCGGACTATTCGGCAGAGCGGCTCCTGAATGTGATTGATCAACTGACGCCAGGAGACAGTGGCCACATGTTTGCCTGGGATGGAGAAAGGTTGCCTTTTTGATGATTACTATTCACTGGTTTCGTCAGGACCTCCGGTTGTCGGATAACCCATCTCTGTTCGAGGCGGCGGGCAATGGTCCGGTGCTTCCCGTCTTTATTCTGGATGACCACTCGGCCGCTCAGTGGGCTCCCGGCAGGGCCAGCCGCTGGTGGCTGCACCACTCACTGGCAGCATTAAACGACGCTTTGAATGGCCGACTGCTGGTGTTGCAGGGTGACGCACAAAAAGTGCTCCCGGCAGTGGCGGCGGAATATAAGGTGGATGCCGTTTATTGGAACCGTTGTTATGAACCCTGGCGGATCCAGCGGGACCAGCGCATCAAGAAAGCCCTGCGAAATGATGGCCTGGAGGCCAAAAGCTTCAATGGCTCCCTGCTCTGGGAACCATGGACCGTGCTGAAAAAAGACGGCACGCCCTACAAGGTATTTACCCCTTTTTATCGAAAAGGGTGCCTGGTATCTGAACCGCCCAGGGAACCGTTGCCGGTACCGAAAAAAATCAGATATGTTGCGGCAACGTCGAACAGCGACATAAATGACCTTGGTCTACTGCCTGCTAGAGGTTTTGTCCCCGCTCATAACCTTGACTCTGCCGGTGAGGCAAAACAGGTACGCTGGGACCATAATCTCTATGCCTATTGGTGTGAGCAGGGCAGGGGAGTTGGTGAGACAGCGGCAAAAAACAAACTTCAGGATTTTCTGGACAAAGGACTCAATGGCTATAAAACAGGGCGTGATTTCCCGGCCAGACGCAGCATTTCACAACTGTCTGCCCATCTTCATTTTGGCGAGGTATCCCCCAATCAGGTCTGGTACGCGTCGGCTGCGGCGACAACAGATGATAATGTGGAGACAGACCTGGATTGTTTTCACGCAGAGTTGGGCTGGCGTGAGTTTTCTTACTATCTGCTGTACCACTTCCCAACACTGCCGGAGCAAAACTTTCAGCCAAAGTTTGACGGCTTTCCCTGGCAGGAAAATCCTGAAAAACTCCGGCGATGGCAGAAGGGACTGACCGGCATCCCCATTGTGGATGCCGGGATGCGCGAACTCTGGCAAACCGGATTTATGCACAACCGGGTGAGAATGATTGTCGGCTCATTTCTGGTCAAAAACCTGCTGCAGCCATGGCGCCATGGGGAGGGCTGGTTCTGGGACTGTCTGGTGGACGCTGATCTGTCCAGCAATTCCGCCAGCTGGCAATGGGTGGCGGGTTCCGGTGCGGATGCGGCACCCTATTTCCGGATTTTTAATCCCGTGACCCAGGGGCAGAAATTTGATCCCGATGGGGAGTATATACGGCGATATGTGCCTGAGCTTGCCGGGTTGCCCAGTAAGTATCTGTTTGCGCCCTGGGAAGCTGATGAGAATATACTTTACCAGGCAGGGGTAACCCTGGGGGAAGATTATCCAACGCCTGTCGTCGATTTGAAAGAGTCCCGGACCAGAGCGTTAGAGGCGTGGCAGGCCATTCGAACTCAAAAATGACATCGTGCTCCTCTCCCTTTTTATATTTCTCTTTCAGTTCGCTGGTGGCTTTAGCCCGGATATTTCATAAACTGCCCCGAATCTCGCGCACGACCACATGGATG
>NZ_JAHHPO010000668.1 GCF_024606365.1 Endozoicomonas sp. ONNA2 | reverse complement strand
ACCACGGGTCAGCACACTGTCCTCCTGAGCGTTGAAGGCAGCGTAGTCAATCCCCCCCAGGTGGTATACCCTTGTTTTCTCAACCAGATTACCTTCCTCATCATCCCCCCAAATGCAGGCAAAATTTGATTTATAGCCATAGCTCAGAAGTAGACTCTCTGAGGGGCTGAATAGGGCTTCACGACTATCGATATGTTCAAAGGTCTGACCTTTATCCAGCCGATCATCAGGACTTTTGCAGTCAAGGAGTTTATAATAGCCGCCCCTTGCGAAACGGGTCAGTACTTTACCCCCGGAAGGGCTGAATCTGGCATCTGTACAACAACGAATTTCTGCCTTTCCTATCCAGACACCGTTAGCGTTATAGCCAGAAACTATAACTGTATTTTCTGTATCATGGGTCAGCGCATATTGCCCGGTGGCATTGAACAAGGCTCTGCAAACGAAGTTGTCAAGATGTTGGTTGTCGTCGTTTATCATCGTTGCGGGATGATCGATTTTCCCGATCTGAGACCAATTCCCATGGACATCACAACCCAAAAAGATGGTCTGGTTACACCAGGTGAAGATCACAGCGTGTTGCTCATCATCATTCAGCTGGGCACTGGCAATGTTTCCACCGCACTCAAAGACCTTTTTCTTCTCCAGGCAGTTGCTCTCATCATTACAGGCCCAGAGGGTCACTTTTGTGCCCAGGTAAGTCAGTAAATAACCATCCGTGGCTTGAAAAGGGGGTTGCTGCGGCCCGGTTTCCATACCGTGAAGGATTTCTTTAGTCTGGGTTAACGGGGTCCACCGGCCGTTGCTATCCTGGCTTAAAACGTTGATTTTGCCGTTCTGTGGGTCGTAGGACATAATTTTGCCCTGCGCGAGGCTGAGGCCTGCTACCATCCGAGGGTAGTCATCATCATAGGGAGTGAGCGCAAGCACCAGCGCCTCCTCCCAGCGGCCATCGCTGTCCAGTGTACTTACCTTGACATTACCATCGTAGCTGCTGCTCAGGAGCGTATTTTCAGACCTGTTGAACTCGTGGCGATAGATCGGTGCGGAGCCCCCTACTTCCCCTTTCTGCAACCAGTTGCCATCCGCACCCTGTCGCCAGATCTTCAGACTGAAATCGCCCCCACCATCGCAACCATGGATAAGCAGGTTCTTACCCATTGGGCTGAAGCTGGTTTCGATAATATGGTGATCGAAGCTGTCCACCAGTTCGAGTTCCAGATAATTTGCCTGGCATTGGAAAATACCAGCCTTCGTTGGATCAATTTTGCCCCCTTGCCTGTTATCAAGAGCAATATCCTGTAACGGCTCATCAACTGCTGCGGTGCTATTGTGCTGTTCATGCTGTTGCGATGCATCAACCAAACCAGCGTCTGAGGGCTGCATCATGGAAATCTTCAGCCCGATAATTTCCAGTTTACGCTGACCGATAGCCGTGATGATCGTCAATTCGGGTGGTGAATTCCGTTTCAACCGCTCCAGCCATTTGGTCTGTTCCGATTCAGGGACTTTTGAAGCCTTTTTATTGTAGTCAGCCACTGACTCACACAGGGGTTTCAGATTATTAAATAACTGCCATTCACCGGTTTCGATTTTGCTTCCGGCTGCTCGACACAGTACACGACCAAATGAAATCACCTGTTTTGGTGCTCGCAGACTGCTAAAGGCTTGAGTATTATCTGAAAAAATCTTCAGACAATTTCGTGCTGTTGGTCCCATGATAACTCCGGCCATAAGTAGCTAACCATATGAAATCATATATTTCTGACTCCTTGTGCTGGCACT
>NZ_JAHHPO010000667.1 GCF_024606365.1 Endozoicomonas sp. ONNA2 | reverse complement strand
GCTCCATGCGAGTATGGTATTTGTGGCGGGATCGGTATGCATTCCCACGCGGAGCGTGGGAACGAGGTGTCCGGAGGGTTTTGCGACAACCTCCGGAGCATGGGAACGAGGTGTCTGGAGGGTTTTGCGACAACCTCGGGACCGTGGGAACGAGTCCAAGGGGTGATTGGCACAATACATGAGGCCGAAGTTCACGCCCCTCGACAGGCTCAGGACGAACGTAGTTTTGAATCTCAGAATTATGCAAATTATTTCGGGCAATTCCTAAGCCCACCTTACAGGTAAACCACGATGAAATACCTGGTCACCGGAGCCGCAGGCTTTATTGGCTTCTTTACCACCAAACGTCTCTGTGAAATGGGACATGAAGTGGTTGGCATCGATAATCTCAATGACTATTACGACGTCAGCCTTAAACACGGCCGCCTTAATGAACTGGCTCCGCTGAAAAACTTCCGTTTTGTTGCACTGGACCTGGCCGATCGCGAAGGTATTGCGGCACTGTTCAGGCAGGAAAAGTTCAACCGGGTGATCCATCTGGCTGCTCAGGCGGGCGTCCGTTACTCCATCGACAACCCAATGGCCTATATCGACAGCAACCTTGTCGGCCATGCCACCATTCTTGAAGGTTGCCGCAACAACCAGGTAGAACACCTTGTCTACGCCTCATCCAGCTCTGTTTATGGCATGAATACCAAAATGCCATTTTCAACGACGGACGCGGTTGACCATCCGGTTTCACTCTACGCGGCGACCAAGAAATCCAATGAGTTGATGTCCCATACTTACTCCCATCTCTATGGCATACCAACCACCGGCCTGCGCTTTTTCACGGTGTACGGTCCATGGGGTCGCCCGGACATGGCTTACTTCAAGTTCACCCAAATGGTTAACCGTGGAGAAGCCATCCCCGTCTTTAATGAGGGCAAGCTGCAAAGAGACTTCACCTACATTGATGATATCGTGGAAGGTGTTGTACGCATTCAGGATGTTATTCCCACAAAGTCAGATCATTTTGACAGCACCGACCCAAGCCGTAGTTCGGCACCCTACCGGATTTACAATATCGGTAATAACCAGCCTGTTGAACTGATGACGTTTATCACAGCACTGGAAAATGCCATCGGCAAACAGGCCGAAAAACAGTATTTACCGATGCAGCCCGGTGACGTTTATGCCACCTATGCCGATGTCAGTGATTTGATGGAAACAGTCGGTTTTAAACCATCGACATCTATTGAAGCAGGCTTGCAAAAGTTTGCCCAATGGTACAAAAGCTGGCAGAAATAACAGAGATTCGTAACATTTACGGCAGAAAAAACAGGCATATGCACACTGTGCAATTTGTCGCCCGTCTTGAAAAATGTCTATCGACAGGCTTCTGTGTATTACATCAAGCCACAGAGGCAACCGCCCTGGGAGGCTGTCCGAGAATAGCGCCCGACTGGGCGTCCCCGTAGCGAGGACGACAG
>NZ_JAHHPO010000666.1 GCF_024606365.1 Endozoicomonas sp. ONNA2 | reverse complement strand
GCTAAATATCCTATTATCGGGATGATCGTTCGACCGATTCTGTCGCCCTGCCACCAATACCTCGCCTCGAAAGATTGGTTCCGAGAGTGTAACGAAATCTTCTTGAGGTAAAGTTGATGAATTCACCAGTCCGTTCAGACCGAGCTGTATTCTTTTGTGAAACTTTCTTTAACAACTCCATTGCATTTTTTAAACTCATATGGAAGAAATCAGGTTTAGCCCTGTATTCCTCAAGGTATGACTTTAATGCAACCTGCTTAGAAACCCGCTTTTCTTCCAAAAATACTGGCACATCCTTTTTCAATTTATCACTCAGCCTTTCTCCAATTGCATTTTCAACATAAGCAACAGATTGCTCCCATTGAATTTTAAAAAGCTTATACAAGTCTTCATTAATGGATAATAAAGTGGCTTCTGACCTAAAGCTCGCTTTTGTTTGCTTTGCTCTTGGGCAGTTTACAAAATGCTCAATCCCTTTTTTGTCTTCACGGGCAATTAAGTCTTCCCCTCTCAAAGAACGTATCTGAACTGACCTTCTCCCAGTCATGGCTAACGCCATAAAATAGGAGTATTCCTTCAGACTCAGTTCATCCTCTGTATATGCATTGGTTGCCCACTGTAGAAGTGCCTCAAACTCATTGTTTGTTAGTGGCCCTGAATATGGGCAGGCAGATCTAACTGCTTTGCCTTTATCAAAGCCACGAAGGGTTAGCTCCTCCAGAAAATTAACACTATCCTTATCGATTCCCTTAAAGCCCCAGTCATGCCATGCCAGTAAAAATGCCTTGAGCTGACCAAGTTTATGTTCATTATCTTTATCAAGTGTTGATCTGTAATTTATCAATCCATTAAGGTTGACTGAGCTTTCACCTGTGGCATCAAGATACTGATTGAATGATGCCACCATGCCCATGGTTGTATATGGTGACAACTCTTCGGCATAACGACATAGCGTTTTCCTGAAGCCCGTTTCTGTAACATCATCTACGGGTCTCAGCCGATGAAAATTGATTGTGTTAGAGCCATCGACAACCCAACTTTCACCATAAAGATCAAAGTCATATCCAAATTTCGATTTATGAAATTCTTTCCTTGGCTTTCTTTTTGCACTTATTATTGCTTGCGATTTCATATCACTCCCTGCCTTTTTTCAGTTTTTCCATATGATGATCCATATGCTCACGCATGAACTTATTAGCCTTTTCTACCGTATGGCGGCGATTATAGGTAGCTGCGGTATCATCAGAACTCCATCCAAACTGATCTTTTCTAAAGTCCATTTCTTCTTTTTCGCTGACTATTTGTGATGGATCACCCTGCGCCTGCTCGTTTTGTTCATCAATATCCTTCGAAATTATATAGTTCAAATTATGACGGAACCCATGACGGGTAATCCCCTCAAACCTGTCAGGATCAACGTCAATAGCTGGTTGCAAAATCCGGTTATAAAATGCGCTGTTTGATATAGGATCACCCTGATATTGACCCGCTTTATGAGTCACAAATATATAAGGATGCTTTCTTGCATTCGGGATATTGGCTCGCACCTCCATGATATAACGATACAACCTGTCATAAATCCCATCATCCAGAGTAATGTTTCGCTCTAGCGTTTTGGCCACAGGCTGTTTTTTTCGCTTATCTGCCGCTGTGTCATGACGACGAACAACTGATAGCATTGCCCCATTCATCCCAGATTGAATATCACCAATTCTAAGTGCCAATAATTCTCCGGATCTAAGCCCTGTATCATAAAGAACCTCAAACATCAGTGAATTTCTGAAACGTATATCTTTATTTTTAAATGGATTTCTAGGCGAGTTTTCAGCAACCACACTCATAAAATCTTCGAAGACTTTAAGAGGAGGGGCTTTAAAATTTGGATCAATCATCAACCCTAAACCTGAATTCCCTTTAGGTCTATTTGCTTTCAGCCTTTTTTGCATATTTTCAATGGCACCGGATACCTCAGTATCCACCCTGCCCCGTAAAACGGTGTGCGCTAAAAAGTCCAAATACGATGCTATTTCCCCCATCCTATTACTTGCATGATTTTTAGAAACCAGCTTGAAAGATGCTGTTGGAGCTGTTGATGCAGAGGGGAATTTAGAGACATTGCCTGTTTTTGATGATGACGCCAACCATTTTTTTAGTGCCTTCGTTTCGATCAGGCAGTGATCCCGTAATGAATGAGCATCCTGATCGGTGAGAAATTCCAACCGGCTGAACTCATCAACCAAATCTCTCCCATTCATTTGCTCCCAGAGTTGAAAATGGATCAGATGCCCAAGCGCATTAGTTATTGAGGCTTGTGTACGTTCTACCCGCAACTGCTCAGTAACGTACAGGGTAATCCAATAATCCGGCATTCCATTTTCATCCAGCAGGATTGGGTAGCGCTCTCCATCCGACATTACGAGTTGTGCTATTGGCATCTTTCTTATCCTTTTTGTCAACACTTTATTTATGTATAAACCATGGAATAAGTATTATCAACATTAATTTTCATAAAATAAAAAAAAGACCTTTAAAATAAAGGTCTTCATCTAATTTAATCAACAAATTTTAAAAACGTGAACCTCAAAACGGGATATCATCATCAAAGTCGTCAAAACCACCGGCAGGCTGTGGTTGGGGAGCCGATTGCTGTTGCTGCGACTGCGCTGGTTGCTGCTGTGGTGATGGTTGTGGTGATGGTTGTGGTGATCCGTATTGCTGCTGCTGTTGCGGAGCATAAGTTTGTTGTTGTGGTGCCTGCTGCGGGTAGCCGCCCCCCATTGGTGCTCCCATGGCGCTCTCTTGACGGCCATCGAGCATCTGCAATTGATCAACGACGATCTCGGTAGTATAACGATCCTGACCGTCTTGCCCTTGCCACTTGCGTGTTTGCAGCTTTCCTTCGATATAGACTTTTGATCCTTTACGAAGGTACTGCTGGGCAATCTCCGCCAGCTTGCCGAAAATGACAATACGGTGCCACTCCGTTTTCTCCTGTTGCTGACCGGTATTACGATCTTTCCAGGACTCGCTGGTCGCCAGACTCAAGTTGGCTACAGCACTGCCATTAGGAGTAAAACGTACTTCCGGATCGTTACCCAGATTGCCAATCAGTATTACTTTATTAACGCCTCGAGCCATTTAGCTTCTCCGCCATGTTTATTCAAATTCAACTAGCCTCCAAGAACAATCCATTCACTGAAGACGCCATGGAATGACCGGTCACTCCATATTAAAAATGCTCTTTAAAGAACCAAAACCGGGTATCCGGCTTCTTTTGCATAAATTTGCTGGTATCTGAACCACATATTGCAACCGCTTCTAATTAACCTTGCAGCCTCCTAGCACTGACCAAACTGTTTCAACTCAGACCAGTTCAGTGCTTGCTTATCGACTTTCAGATAAGCTGTTTTCTCGGATGAAAGCACAGTAACTTCCCGGACACCATCAATACCAGCAAGTTGTTCCCCCATTGAATTGGCATCAGCAAATTCAGGATTCAGAGCCATGACTATAGTACTCACATAAGGTGGTTGCTTCATAGTAACAGACAACCAGCACCACAGGGCAGTGGGAATTGTACAAAGCATTAATGCACCGGGAACACCACCATACTCCAGGGCCACGCCCCCAAGGCTTCCTCCAAGGGCCCCCCCCAGAAACTGGCTGGTTGAATACCCTCCCATAACCGTGCCACGAGTCCCCACAGGGGCAAGTTTGCTGACCAGGGATGGCAGTGTGGCTTCCAGAAAATTAAAACCAAAAAAGAAAACAAACAAGCCCGCCAACAACATGGTGGCACTGGCCATTCCCTGATAAAGCAGCGCAAAGGCAACGAACAGGGTGACAATGCTAAAGCTATAGCACAGCTTGAGAAGGCGCTGACGCTCGCTGAGTATAATCAGGGGGACCATCATGACAAAAGAGAGGCCAATAACGGCCAGATAAATACCACCATGAACAGAGTGCTCAAAATCTTTGTTCAATAGCTCGGGAATAAAAACAAACAGAGCCATCAAAACAAAATGAAGGACAAAAATTCCAACAATGTGCCTGAGCAATTGCGGGTTAGTGAAGACCTGGTGCAACCCCTGACGATCAACTGAGCAGTTTAAGTCCCGCCGTTTAACGACCGGCGTTGGTACAAGAAGGAGAATAATCAGCATCGCAGCCACTGCCACCAGGGCATTAGAGAAAAAGAGTCCAGACAGCCCCCAGATATCACTGACAACCGGCCCAAGTAACATGGCAATGGCAAAGGCAACGCCAATCCCCATACCAATCATTGCCATAGCCCTGGTTCGATGCTGATCCCGGGTAAGGTCAGCCATCAACGCTGTGACTGCGCCAGCGATAGCGCCACACCCCTGCAAGATACGCCCGGCAATAATTCCTTCAATGGTGGTAGCCTGTGCTGCCAGCAGGCTGCCCAGTAGAAAAATAAACAGTCCCAACAGAATAACCGGCTTTCTCCCCCAGCGGTCAGAAAACCAGCCGAAAGGAATCTGCAACAGGGCCTGACTGAACCCATAGGCACCAATGGCCACACCAATCAGAGTGGGCGACGCCCCCTGAAGGTCCTCAGCAAAAAGTGCCAGCACAGGCAGCACCATGAAAAGCCCAAGCATCCGAAAGACAAAGACCATAGTAAGGGATACAGCAGCTTTTAACTCAAAAAATGACATGGGATAACAGCAAAGTCCTGAATTTTTTTGGTGGTTATAACTGACAAAATTACGGATAAGCAAATCGTTTCGGTGCAAGTCTATCAGGATTCTGATCCCGGATGCTACGCAGGAAGTATGCTCACGGATATAGCGCAGGAGATAGTCATAATTAGCGATAAGATGACCCGCTGGCTATTCCCCCCAGTGCTCATAGCCAGTTTACTGGTCAAATGGCGAATGGCGAGCGCTCCTTGTTGACACCTGCGACAAAATGTCACTGTATCAACCATGACATGTTGACTACAAATCATTGAAGCAGCTGGCCATATGGAATCGAATATTTCTGATAAAAGTAGCCGATCCCTGCTATCTTGAATGCTGAACTGTCTACTCGTATTAAGAACTTGTTTTAACGATGGAGGTAATGGTCTGGCAAGTGACATTACCAGAGGTTTGAAGCGCTCTTCTCATAGGTAAATTAATTCATGAATGATATCTTAAAAAAAATTATTTTTGTGGGTGTTGCCCTTTTTTTTCCGTTACTGACGGCATCTACGGCATTTTCTGATGGTGCAACATTACCCGCCCCCCCCATTTCTGCCAGTTTTATAATGGCAAATAGCGATGGTACTGAAACCCGATGCATTGTTACCGGTAGTGAAACACAAGAGGAGCTGAAATCCTTACTGGAAGCAGGCTGCACTCTGGAAACACTTCGCAAGAATGATGATATTGACATTGAAGTCACATTAAAGACAAATAGCGGTTTCAAAACCGTTCTGATGACTTCCAAATACTATTTAATGTGGCTAAACAGTGGCCTTCATGCCGTTAATATTCTTCGAAGGTTACCTTTTGCCTTTACCAGCCTGGCGTCTCGTGAGCTATTAAACTCAGCGATATACCTTGGTTTTTCGGGGCTGTATAGTTTTGGCTATACCCGAAATGCTAATCAGACACTCTACCCATTCCTTGGCAAAAACCTGTCATCTTTCTTTTACCCAGACGGTAAGAAAGACAGTAACAGCAACGAAACCGAGAGTCTTGGTTTTGGCGGCCACACCTTGATTATTGGGTCTGATTTGATTACGTGGTGGTTAGATGACGCTCTCTATGGCTTCAATATTAACAGGTTGATGCTCGGTATGGATTTATTACACTTGGCTCTTGATATTGCCATATAAACCGTTCAGGCATATCACCGTATACAATGGTAAGGAATTGTCCCGGAATAACTTCATCATGCTATTCAGTCCGGGAAATACCGCTGCCCGCAAAAGCACAAGCGATTCCAGCTTTTCGGGAAGCGGGCGGCGGGCAGCGTCTGTAGAAATGTTGAAGTTATTTCAGGGCAGCTCATTAATGATTAAGTAAGTAGCTGGTCATATGGAATCGAATATTTCTGGCTACTTGGGCTGGTACTATGCGAGGCACAACG
>NZ_JAHHPO010000058.1 GCF_024606365.1 Endozoicomonas sp. ONNA2 | reverse complement strand
GGAGTGCCGGCACAAGGAGTCAGAAATATATGATTTCATATGGTTAGCTACTTACGTAGAAGCTAAAGAAAGAATGGACAGTTGTACTATCAGGAAGAACTCCTTAATGTCTACCCTAAGCGTCTTGGCTAAAAAATGGATGAAACTATTTACTAATTAAATGGTCCAAATAACCGCAAGCGAATTACACTTTTCGCCTGATGATTAATTTGTCCAAAAGCCAATGGATAATTTATGAAGCTTTTTGAGGTGCTGCTTGTTTTGAATAAAAAGTTTCGAATAAAAAGTTTCGAATAAAAAGTTTCGAATAAAAAGTGAAATCAAAATTTCTGTGCAACTTTATCGCGCTGGGTGGGTTAGGACTTTCGATATTCAGCTCTGAGCGGATGCCCAATGTCATACCTCAATAAAAACGTTAAACAACCACACAACGGATATTGCCATCATGTTTCCTGTAACTTCAGGTTTTAAAAACTCAGGTTTTAAAAACAATGCAGGTTGCTCCACAGATTTGCCTGATGCCAGTGCCGCAGGCACCAATCATTGTGAAATACCGTCATCCGTTGCTTCAGACACTCCTGCTTTTTCTGACATAGGAAAGTGCCAGATCATCAGGCCTGTTACGACGTTTACTCCTGGCAGTACCAACCACGACCTGGCGGCAACGCAATTAACAACCCGTAACTGTACTGAACCACAGATGGCCGTTGCCCCCCCGACTATGCCAAACCGGGAATTATTGGGTGGTAAAGGGATGTTCCTGACCTTGATGCAGAGCGCAGAATTAGCTGTCCCGCCATTTCGCTGCATTGAAACAGGCATCGTGCAGGAGCTTGAGGCGCTTCAATTTGATGCCAGCCCATTACTGACCACGCTGGATGATGGCCATGAGTTTGCCCATGCAACGGCCAGTCTGGGGGATATAAGACAGTGGATTGTCAAAATGGAGCCAGCAGGCAACCCATCGGGCAATCCAACAGCAAGACAAAAGCGCTGGCTCGATGCGCTTTCTTCGTTTATTGCTGGCCCGGATTTTTATCAGCAAATAAGCGCTCTACCCATTGCTG
>NZ_JAHHPO010000665.1 GCF_024606365.1 Endozoicomonas sp. ONNA2 | reverse complement strand
CATCGCCGGGTCTGGCCAGACCTCGCTCACACCATTGACGGGTATGCCGCAGTTGTTCCCGCAACGCTTTTAACACAGACCAGTAAGGTTCCCGGGAGTCACCCACCAGCGCCCGCAGTTCATCACTGCAATCGTTCATGGAAAGCTCACTGATCAATGGTTTCAGATCCCTTAAAAACAGGTCTGCCGCCATCCAGCGACTGAGCAGTAACACTTCACGGGTCACTTCAGCCGTGACAAATGGGTTGCCATCCCGGTCGCCCCCCATCCAGGAGGAAAAGTGCACAGGTACCGCATCAATCGCCAGCCGGTGACCGGTGAACGCCTGCAGGTGGTCATCCATCTGGCGGACGAACAGCGGCACCGCATGCCACAGGGAGTGCTCAATGGTGGCAAAACCACCTTTTGCCTCATCAACCGGTGTTGGTCGTTTACTGCGAAACTCATAGGTATGCCAGGCCTGGGTAATCAGCTGGCGAATACGCTGTTCAATGCGCTGCTGTTCGTTATCACTGAGCGACTGGTTTTCCAGATCATTCAGGCACTGGAATATCTGCTCATATTTCTGAATTAATGTACGACGGGTTACTTCGGTCGGGTGCGCTGTCAGAACCACCTCAACATCCAGTTCCGATACTTTTCCGGCAATCTGCTGATCGCTGAGACCTTTCTGCTTCAATGCCTTGAGCAGTTCACGAAAGTGATCAGGCACGCAGTAGCTGGTTTCACACTCCCTGGATACCAGGTGAAACTGCTCGGCAATATTGGTGAGATTCAGGAAATGGCTGAAAGAGCGTACGACAGGGACCAGCTCATCATCCGGCAGGCTATGCAACAGGTCTAACAGTGCCTGCTGTTCATTCACGCCGTCATCGTCCACGGCAACACTGCGGGCTGCCTTGGACAACTGACGAATAGACTCGATTTTATTGAAGAAGTCTTCTCCCTTGTGGTCCCGGATGACGTCACCGAGCAAGGTACCCAGCATATTGACATTGCGACGCAGGGACGATGGGTTCTCAGTTGGCTTTTCTGACATGGCTCTTTGCCTTTTTTGCCTTGCGATGTTGTTCCGGCCAACTTTGCCTCCATAAGTCGTCAGGGCAAGCCTGACC
>NZ_JAHHPO010000664.1 GCF_024606365.1 Endozoicomonas sp. ONNA2 | reverse complement strand
TGATGTAATACCCTCTGCACGCCATCACAGCATGACACTCTCTTTTTGGTTTAATGCTGCGAAAGCGATCACTGCTAACGTCAATTTGCTCCACGGTTCTTATGGTAAAGAGTCGCTCAACATTGATATCGTTAACCATGGTACTGGCATAAAAATGCACTGGCCTTCTTCCCAATTGGCCGGTGCCATCGAGTGGAATGAGATCGACGCCAAATACACCTATGAAGGGACTGTAGGCATTGCAACAGGAGTCTGGCATCAGGTAACCATGGTCCATGAATATGGCGGTATCAACAAACTCTTCTTCGATGGTCAGCTCGTCGATTCTGCCCCTCACGTGGGCTATGCCTATAACTTTAACAGTCTGACTTTTGGCAAGGGCTTTAACGGGCTCATCGATGAGATTCAAAGCTTTAACTATGCCCTGAATGACACTCAGGTTGCTGCCAATTATCAACGGACTGAACCGGTCCCGATTGCGCCTGCTTATAACGGTATTGTTGCTGCGGGAAATGTTCAATTTGACTGGACAGGCGTGCGCGGTGCGGCAGGCTACGAACTCTTTGTCAGTTCAAACAAAACGGATGTTGATAACCCAGACAGTGGCTTGGCAGCGGCCTGGACAGGCAGCCCTACTGAAGCTGTACAGACGGTTAACGACACCGACCAGATTTTCTGGCGGGTGGATGCCATTATGGCTGACGCCAGTCGTATCCGGGGGGATACCTCCAGCTTTCGAAAAGTGGCTTATGGCTACGTGGCTCATACCAACTAGGCGCCGGTGGTCACTCAGTCAACCATTGACCTTGGTACGATTGAGGGAAGTAAAACATTTGGACCTTTTGATCTCAGCCAATACTACAGCGATCCTGAGGGAGGTGAACTCCTGGTCTTCCATAAAAATACGGCCACTGGTACTTATGGGCCATGGGGTGGTGCCTTTTCAGAGGGTTTGAACATTCATGGTAGTGGTCAGGTTTACTCTAATGAGGGTGTAGCGAGCGCTGATGCTCAGACCATAAACCTCAAGGTTGTCGACGACCGGGGTCAGGAAACGTTCTTTGACTTGAATTACAAGGTTGAGCAGGCCCCGAAATTTACCAGCAATGCTTTTCTGGTAATGGAAGATACAGCGGTTAACACTGTCGTTACGACGCTCACCGCAACCGATGCTAACCGTGGCGACACAACCGTCATCTATTCTGCAGTGGGCGGTGATGGACTCAGTCATTTCGCAGTTGCCCCTGATGGTACTGTGACCTTAATAGCGGCTTTGGACTTTGACCTGCAACCTTCATACAGCCTCGTTGTCAGTGCAACCGATGCACATGGTTACTCTTCTGAACAGACCTTTACCATTTTAATTGGTAATACTGTGGGGCTACCGCTTCTTACTACTCATTCGACGTCTTTTGCAGGCGCTACGCTCACTGAATCTGGCTTATCTGCGGATATCCCTGATAGCTCACTGGCTTCTATTACCATCGATGAGGTTAATGATCGTCTCGACATTACCACAACGGGCAACACGGATATGTGGAAGGCACGTAACAATGGCCCTATTGCTTACTTTGCAGCGCCCGGCTCTGAGTCCTGGGCAGTGGAAACAGAAGTCGAACTGAACGCTGCACAAAATCGTCAAATTGCAGGCCTTACTGTCTATGCGGATGAAGATGGTGCACAACCGGTATTCTCCTATGGCCTGGACTACTGGAGTGGCCGTGATGGACTTATTAACCTCCAAGGCCTTGGTACCAATAACCCGCTTATTAACGTCAGTGCCCATGCTTCTGGCAAGGTCAAACTGCGTATGGAGGTGATTGAAAATGGTAATGGCGTCGGGGTTGACAGGTACACGTTCTTCTATGATCTGTTTGATGGTAATGGTATGCAGAAGCTCACATCTTATGGCTTCGAAGTAGACAGAAGCCGTATTGGTCTTTTTCTGAAAACGGCGCATGCACGTACAGCGTACTTCGATAACTTTGAGGTTTCTGAAGTTACCATGCCAGCGCCTTGAGATTTCTTAAAACGTTTTCTTTCCGCTGATCAGGGATATAAGCCAGGATAGCGCCCATCACTGGGCAGATGAAACCGGGCTGAATTTTCAGCCTGGGTTTTACTCTATATCCACACATTCAGCCCGCTACCAGAAACTTATCCAAATTAATCGGTGTGCACCAAATAGTGTCGTTGACAGGCGTTGTTTATTTTGGTGCATTGGCTTGTGACGTCCATAAGCCCGGGGGCATTTTGCAACTGTCCAGCAACAGGCCAGGTGGCGAAAGACTTTAATCTTTACACCAAAATCACCGGCGGGCAGAGAATTGATCTGTTTGGTGCCCGGGTGAATGAGTTGCCCGCTATCTGGCGGCGGTTGGTGGATGCCGGGTTTGAAACCGGGCACGCCTATGGAAAATCCCTGAGAACGGTTAAATCCTGTGTCGGCAGCACCTGGTGCCGCTATGGTGTTCTGGACAGTACCAGTATGGCCATTGCCATTGAGCACCGTTATCGGGGGGTGCGTTTACCCCATAAAGTCAAAATGGCCGTTTCGGGATGCACCCGGGAATGCGCTGAAGCACAGAGTAAGGATGTGGGTGTTATTGCCACGGAAAAGGGCTGGAATCTCTATGTTGGCGGTAATGGCGGTATGAAACCCAGGCATGCTGACCTGTTTGCCACCGAGCTCGATGATGAAACGCTGTTGAAATATATTGACCGTTTCATGATGTTTTATATTCGCACCGCTGACCGGCTCCAGAGAACCTCGGTGTGGCTGGATAATCTGGAAGGTGGTCTGGATTATCTCAAGTCAGTGATTATAGAGGACAGCCTTGGCATTAATCAGCAGCTGGAAGATGAAATGACCCACCTGGTGGGGACCTATCAGTGTGAGTGGAAAACGACACTGGAGAGCCCTGAAAAACTCAAACGTTTCAGCCATTTTATCAACAGTGACCAGTCGGATAGCAATGTTGTTTTTGTCGATGAGCGGGATCAGATACGGCCAGCTACGGAACAGGAAAAGATTCAGCTAACAGCCGTGAGCGAATGAACAGCCGTGAGCGAATGAACAGCCGTGAACGAATGAAAGGAGGTTATCTAATGAGCCAGTGGACGACGATCTGTCAGGATGAACAACTGTCTTCAAACCTGGGCATCTGCGCCCCGGTGGGTGCCTGTCAGGTGGCGGATTCCGGGTAAAGGATCAGGTGTTTGCCCTGGTAATTTTGATCCATTCAGTGGTGTCAATGTGATCTCCCGGGGCATTGTGGGGGATCTGCGGGGGCATCTTGTTGTGGCATCGCCCATTTACAAACAGCATTTTGATTTAGCCACCGGACAATGTCTGGAAGATGATACGGTCAGTCTCAATGTATACCCGGTACGAATCCATGAAGTTAGCGTACAGGTGCAGCCTGCACCTCTGGTGAGACAAGTTGCCGGGCAGGTTGCCTGATGAGCCATTATCCGCAGCCGGATGGCCGGCAAAAACTGGTGGTTATCGGCAATGGCATGGGTTCGGTCCGGTTTCTTGAACAACTGTTTGCCGGTGGTCAGTGCCCTTTTCAAGTGACCGTGCTCTCGAAAGAGGACTGCCCGGGGTATAACCGGATTCAACTGTCCAAATTATTGGCGGGCAGTGTTGATCTGGATGGTATTGCGCTGAAAAGTGCCGCCTGGTATCAGCAGCAGGGGATCGAACTACTGATGGGCGAGAACTAAAAAGCTATCCGGATTGATCGCTCACTGAAGCGGGTTATCACCCGGGGTGGTGATACGTTTGACTATGACCGTCTGGTGCTTGCCACCTGGAGTGAAAAGGATGGCACAGTAACCAACTCTGAGCGGCGGATTTCCCTCCAGCGTGCGTTATTCCCCCTGGCCGGGGAAGCCCGGCCGGACTGGTGGATCATCAGTGAAGTGGCTGCCCGCCTGGGGTTTGCAGAGGCGTTTGACTATTCCGGCAGTGCCGATATTTTCCGTGAACATGCGGCACTGTCAGGTTATGAAAATAACCGGGAGGGAAAAGTCCGGGATTTTACCATTGCCCCTCTGGCGAATATCTCCGATGCAGAATACGACGGTTTGGAACCGTTGCAATGGCCATTATCAGATTCCGGGACGGGTTCTGGCAAAGAGCCGCCAATGTTAACAGCATCAGGGTTAACAGCATCAGGCAAGGCACGATTTTTCAAGAGTGGGGGCTTTTTTACCGGGAATGGCCGGGCAAATTTTATTGCTACCCATGTCCAGCGCCCCCTGAATGCTCCCGGTCAGTGTTATCCACTATTGTTGAATACCGGGCGGGTGCGTGATCACTGGCATACGATGACACGAACCGGGCTTTCAGCCCGTTTGAATCAACATACCGATGAGCCGTTTCTGGCCATACACCCGGAGGATGCTGAACGTTATCAGTTGCATGACCGGGCGCTATGTCAGATCTCATCAGAATTCGGCAAGGCGGTGGTGCGAGTGCAGGTTTCTGACGACCAGCGGCGCGGTGAAGTGTTTATGCCCATGCACTGGACACGCCAGCACAGTGGGACGGGCTTTTCCGGGGTACTGGTGAATCCGGTGCTTGATCCTGTGTCCAGACAACCGGACCTGAAGCATACGCCAGTGGCTGTTGAGCCTTATCACACTGGGCAGTATGGCGTGCTGATGACCCGGGAAAGAGTGGCTATTGGTGATATTGATTATATGACTGAGGTCCGTATTGACAATGGCTATCGCTATGAAATGGCCGGTAGCAACCTGGATCAGTTAGCACTGTTTTCACGGCTCAGGCAATATCAGAAGGTTGAATATACGGATAATACTCTGGTTGAGCGTCGGCTGGCCTGGTTCAGTGATACAGGGCTTCAGACTCTGTGGGTATCAGCTCCGGCGGTCTCTTCCTGTGATCGCCAGTGGTTACAGTCCTGGTTTTGCCAGACAGCCTCCATTGAGGAAGCCTGGTGGGTTCTGTCCGGCAACCCTCCCCGGGGAGAAGATGTCGGCAGGCAGGTTTGTGCCTGCTTTGGGGTTGGTGAGAAGACCACCTGCCGGGCCATTGCTGAACATGGTTTGACCGATCCTGTGCAAGTGGGAAATCATTTGCAGGCGGGAACCAACTGTGGGTCCTGTATTCCTGAAATCAGGGAGTTAATCGAGCGGAGCTGACAATAGCCTTTCTTGTCAGGATTAAATTCTGCAAAAAGTCAAAACCGCCCGGGAGGTTCTGAGCACCTTGCCCATGTGGAAGCAACCGGGTGGATGCAATGCTGATCTACCATCGGGAAGCTTCCTATTCCTTTTATCATCAAGTCATTGAAGTTTTCCACAAACCTATACTTAGCTTTGATTGTAATATCATGCTGTTAGCAGCAGGACTGCCGCTGAAGCTGTGTATTTAGGAGTTGTCTGGAAATAACTTCCCTATTTTCATTGCCTGACTGGACTGAGCTTGT
>NZ_JAHHPO010000663.1 GCF_024606365.1 Endozoicomonas sp. ONNA2 | reverse complement strand
ATAGTACCAGCCCAAGTAGCCAGAAATATACGATTCCATATGGCCAGCTACTTACGGGATACTCACCTGCATCTTCATCAAATCCTGACGGATTCCAACCAATCAGACTATCGTCATAAGTCGTTCATCTGTTTCAGTGCATAACTGTAAATCTATGGATAACTTATTGACAAATTCATCGTTTTTTCGAGGATTGTCGTGCCGTTCTATAAGGGTTAAATAATGATCAACCCATGGAGCGCTGCACAACACCCTTAGCCTGTTCATGTTCTCATAAAAAAGAATACTGACCAGTTTCAGGCCTCCGGCCGAGAATCGGTTAAAATACGACACCAGTTCAAGAGCAGGCTTGTATTTTGATTGGGAGCACCCTTGATAATCAGGAACAGTCGTAAGGCGGCCTGCCTTGGCTTTTCCCAGTTTGAGAAGATAACCGGCACATGAGCTATTGGACAATGATCTTGCAGCCATTAATTCCTGACGAATATCATTCATCATTTTCACCCGGGCCACTACGTTTGATGTATTTTCCCGGCTGTTATAAATGGCAATGGCCATTTCAACAAATTCAATTCCATTAGCCTCTATACTTAGTTCTGGAAATACCTTACCGGCATAATCCTGGCAATTGAAATCTAAATATTTAGCAAGACACTCTTGAAACCGGGCATTCCATAAAGACCGGCATTCAGCTAATACTTCTTGTTTAAGCACGCTCAAATAAGGATTGCCATAATCCTTTAGCGTATGAACATTTTCATCCAGCAAGCAATCAAAAAACTGTTTTTTTCCGGAAGGATACCAGCGTAGTAAATTTGAGCATCGCACCACAATCTCTTCCATGTCAGCATAATTACCATCAGACTGGACACCTCTTCTTATTAAACCTTTATAAAATGCAGACACCCAATTAAATTTACTCAACTGCCACCACACATTATGCTCATTAACAGAAGCATCACATAAAAACACCTTATTATCTTTTAGCAAAACACCTGTTTTAAAATACGGTTTTCTCGTTTTTGCCGTATCTGAATCAGTCGATAATAAACTATCTTCACTGCTGCAATAATTCCGTAAACCATCATCATTCAGTGTCCGGGCAGCAAGCAAATCTACGGCATTTGCGCCTGTCGCTTCGCTGTCCGGGAGTAGCCGCCCTGAAGTTGCCGACTTGATTTGTCTCTCTAAAACCCGTGCCACTTTACCTTGAAAATTCAGATTTATTTTTGCTTCATTCAGGCACCAATTACCACTGTTGTTCAAAGAACCAAGACAGATCATCACAGAAAAAGAACAAGGTATTTTCAGTCTTTTTAGCTTACCCTCTGAATTGCTATACACATTGTAAGTCACCGTTGATTTCAAAACACACCGACAGTCGTTGAGTTCTAAAGTATGACTGCAACCTGTATACCCTGAGCAACTCAGTTTCAACCCCATTCCATAGAAGCAGGTATATAGCTGGTTCAACAAGCCTTGCCCAAGAAGAATTTTTAAAGAATCCGACAGTTCAGCATCCTGACCATCAAGATATGAAGCCAACCTATTCTCAATATCAAGATTACTGACAGATTCATCTGCCAGATTTAAGCTTTTTTTGTAGTCTTTGGTGTTGAACTTGAGTGGTTCAGCACCATTAGAACTTGCTTTAATAATGGTTAAATCGACCCTGCCTACGTCATTCTGATACGATTCTTCATAGCTTCTCAAGCTGACTTTTTCGGTTCTCCCATTGGCCAGATAAGCCGCACAATCTCGAATGGCATCGTTATCACAAATCTCACGCGCCATTTCATGGGGAAGTGTTTGCTCAACATCATCGAGCTTACAGGAGAGGGTTACTGGAAAAAAAAACGCGGAAAAGCAAGCTTTTGCCGACGGGTCTGGGATACCGCCTCTCATGACACCCAGTGCTGAGCTGAATTCAGCACTACCCATTGGGAACCTTGCACCGGTCGGCGCTTCTCCATGATCTGACCCGGATATCCTGCCTTCTATTTCTGAACTGATACTTCCGGCAACTTGTTCTTTACAGTGCACAACCGCCCGTCGATTTTTCACATACACCGGTCCCTCAGCAGAGCTTTGACCTATAAACCGCAACCTCAAAGATTCAGTTAGCCCTACTGATTTGCCATCCTTCATGCGCCCTTCCTTGATCGGCTTCTCCCTATGGTTATCAGTTCCTGTGCCAGATCCCGGGCCAGATGTTGTGAATGGCCTGCCTGCAGTCTTTAAATTATCCATACTCAATCTCCAAGAATTCACCATACGAAGGACATCTGATGTCTTCTATATTTTTTCAAACCCATATCAGATATTGTTTGTACGGTTCATGTGTTGTTCATTCCACTCAATCAGACGTTAGCAAACTGTATTTAGTTCTATAACCCATCAAATTTTCAGGATCCCCTTTATGTCCAATATTCGTGCTTCTGTGGAAGCTCTGTTACAGCGTGTTACTGAACCCAGTGAAACCGGAGCTCTTGACTACCATGGTCTCCACGGCTTTCTGACCGCTCTGACCATCTGCCCCCCGGACCTGACCGAGCAAGTACGGAATGAGAGTATTTTTGATGGTGTGGTTGAGCTTTCAGCTGCCAGCGCCAATGAGTTGAATGAACTTATTGGCAAAATGCAAACAGCCATCGATCGGGGATTTAACGACGAAGACAAGGGCTTTTCCCTATCCTGCGAATCCGCAGGGCTGGAAGACCACGACGATGAGGCCCTTGCCAACTGGTGCACGGGTTTTATGATGGCTCACTTCCTGAATGAAGACGCCTGGTTCGAAGCCAATGAACAGGAGGTTTGTGAACTCCTGCTACCGATCATGCTAGCCTCAGGTCTGTTTGATGAAGAGCAGGAGTTTCAGGCTATCCGCAGGGATAGCCAGCTCACAGAGGATATGTGCAGCCAGATTCCCGAAGTGTTGATGGAGCTTTACCTGATCATCAACGCGCCTGAAGAGAAAAAGCCACACCAACCGGGAAAGCCGCGTGCATAGTTCGCGAAGCAGTGGCGATAATGGTTATTAACCACTTGTTTCCAAAGCCTTGACAACTATTGACCTTGACAACTACTGAATTGTCAACCCCTTGTTTTTTGGACTGCCAAGATCCCGCATGGTGTTTTCCAACTGTTGCAACCGCAGTGAGACCTGACTCTGGAAAGCACTCAGCTTCCTGGTGAGTTCTTCCTGGATTTCAGCAGAGGTTTCTATCTGCTGCCCAATACTCTCTTGTGCCGATAAAGTGTCCTTTAAGGCATCAACTTCAGCTTTCAGTGCTTCAATACGGCTGACCATATCTGAATTAGCAACCAGCTGCTCAGTGGTCACGCCCTTGATTACCTGATCCAGCTCATTCAGCTTTGAAACCGTCTGATCAGAAGATTTTTTAGCGGCTTCAAATTGTTTGACAGCAAGGTCTACTTTTTTCGTGCCCTGCTCAATCTGATCTTTGTTCTCATTAATCCACTGACGATTTCTTTTGTTAGAAACATCCCAGAGCTTGCGAATTTCAGAGTTCACCTGTTTAAGTTCTGAGCGGAAGATGGAGTCACTCTGGCTAATGGTTTCACCGGTTTGCGACACCTGGCCCGTCACCAGACCCAGTTGATCCCGGGTTGCCTGAAGCTCCTGCCTGGTATCCTTCAGGGCCTTGTGCAGCTCAGTCACTTGCCAGTAACCTCCTGCAGTTACAGCAGCCAGAAGCACAAACAGGGCACCAGAGACCAGAAAACCTGCACCACCGCTTTTATTGGTAGCAGGGGGCTTACGGGGACTTTTTAGCCCAGTGCCTGCTGAACGGTGTCTGGAAGGACGCTGATCAGCGGTTATAGATAAGTCCTGGCTTGAATGATGAATCTTGCTATCCTCTTGCATAGTCACTGCTTTCAATCAAAAACACCGTTTCACTTGTACCGTCTCCGGACTCGGTGTTCCCAGCTCCCGGGGAATAAAAGAGAACTATTGTAGAAGAAAGAAATTCAGCCCCCAACCCTTTTATTTAACGTAACAGGTTATTGTGGGCCTGAAATTTTTGCGGCATACCTCAAGATACAAAGCACATGGAATCGTAGTGGCCACAGTGCTACTATCGCCTTGCGAAAATCAGGTCTCTGAACGAAACCAATACTATTCCAACCACAGCGGGAGAACGCAAATGGCTTTTCAACTGCCTGAGTTGCCTTATGAGCGCAACGCCCTGGAACCCCATATATCCAAAGAAACCCTGGATTATCATTACGGCAAACATCACAACACTTATGTTGTCAAACTGAACGGCCTGGTTGAAGGCACTGAGCTGGAAAACCAAAGCCTGGAAGATATTATCAAGACTTCTGAAGGTGGCATCTTCAACAACGCTGCCCAGGTATGGAACCACACCTTTTACTGGAACTGCCTGAACCCAAATGGCGGTGGCAAGCCTGCCGGTGAACTGGCATCTGCTATCGACAAGGCTTTTGGCTCTTATGACGAGTTTGTTGCCAAATTCTCTGACATGGCCGTCAACAACTTTGGTTCCTCCTGGACCTGGCTGGTGAAAAACACTGACGGTTCCCTGGAAATCGTTAACACCAGCAACGCCGGTACGCCAATTACTGGCGACCAGAAGCCTTTGCTTACCTGCGATCTGTGGGAGCACGCTTACTACATTGATTACCGTAACCTGCGTCCAGACTACCTGAAGGCGTTCTGGGCCCTGGTGAACTGGGACTTCGTCTCTGCTAACCTGGCTGCTTAATCAATCATCTTGGTAGATACACGATTAAGTTGGCAATCAACACATTAAGTCGGAAATTGACAACATTTGTTGGAAATTTAACCGTTTAGGTTGGCAACCAGATCTTATTTCTAACCTATACTGTCTGTTTTCCTAACAGACAGTATTTTTATGCCAAATAAAGTTATAAAACACTCTCTTTATTCCAGATCAGAAAAACAATATCTGAGATGGCTAGAGAAAGAGCTACGCGGCACAGGTACAGGTCTTAACTACATACCCGGCTTGTATATCCATGAAGTTCCATCCTCCATAGGTAATCGAAAACGCACTGTACCAGGGATTAAATCCCAGGGACGACTTGTCCAATTAATGTCTGATCTAGAGTACAAGATTTTTAAGTTCTTAGACTTGGCAAAAAATGTACTAGATATTCGTGAGCAGTTCCCCATTGAGAGGGAAATGACTCTTTCTATTGCCGAAAAACTTAAAATCAAACATCCTGAGACAACTGATTACAACACGAAAGAAAAAATAGCTCTGTGGATAACAACTGACTTTTTAGTTGACTACAACGATGAGGAGGGTAATAAAAAGCAGGTAGCTATATATGCTCGACTTTAGAGTCTGTATAAAACGATGATTCGGTCAGCTTTCTATAATGAGCAAGCCGAAACCAGTGAACTGTTTTTCCAAGTTCGTTATTACTTCAATTTTTT
>NZ_JAHHPO010000662.1 GCF_024606365.1 Endozoicomonas sp. ONNA2 | reverse complement strand
CTCAAACAGGGGCATAATTGCCTGCAGCAATTGATCCACCATTAATCCGTCTGCACGAATCACGCGGTTATTCAAGGTGTGCCCGGGAAAATGCGCATCGGCAAAAATAATTTCATCGCCATGTCCCATTTCAGCCAACAGTTTTAACAAATCCGGCGATATCAGCGGAGAAATTCCTTTCAACATTTGTGCAACCCTCTTCAGGCTATTGTTGGTAATACAGTGTCGTATTCAATAGAAAATGCGCTTCTTGCCTGCTCTGGTGTTGGATAAATACCAGCCCCCACCATGGCAAACATGGCGGCACCAAGCACTGTGGTTTCTGGCTCTTTGAGTATCTTGACCGGCAATTGCAACGTATCCGCCCTGATCTGATTCCATAACGGGTTTTTGGAACCACCACCGACCAGAATTAACTGGGTACTCTTGAAGCCACCGGTGGATTCCAGTTGCCCAAGACTGGTTTTTAATTTATCCGCCAAAGCCTGTAACGCGGCCCGATAAATAGAGCCTCTCTGCGTTGCAATGGTAAGCCCCTCAATTGCCCCAGCCACGAAACCATGGCGATCGGTCATAAATCCCGGATTAAAGGTGACTCCCTGGCATTGCTGACCTGCTGATTCTGCTTCCTGAACCATGACGGCATACTTTTCCTCACCGGTCAGCTCACCGTAGAATAACCGGCCGATCCACTCCAGTACACCTGAGGCCAGCCATTGAATACCGGGGTTGAACAGGCCCGGGCGTGAATCCCATTCACAGGTGAAGCCATCGGCGAATAGATCTGGAGATAAATCCCTGGCTTGTGGTGAACGCGCCATGAGAATTTCCCAGGTACCAGAAGAGAGTACCGGCTGACCCTCATCAGCGCCTGAGCCAAAGATGGCAAATTGGGTATCATGCCCCGCGGAGATAACCGGGATACCGGGAGTCAGGCCCAAAGACTCTGCACTTTCAGGCAACAACTGCCCAATAATGCCGCCTGCCTGCACCATCTCCGGAAAAAAGCAGGACTCCAGGCCAAGTGCCGCAAGAATCTCTGCGCTGAAATTCTGACTGTGTAAATCGGTCAGCTGCGCAGTGCCAGCCATTGTGGCATCTGTCGTCAATTTGCCGGTCAGCTGATGATTAAGCAGGGAGCTAATGAAAAGCCAACGATGGGCTTTTTGCAAAAGTTCAGGCTTGTTCTCCTTCAGCCAGATCAGCTTGTTAATGGTATTAAATGAAAAGTGCCCGACACCGCTGTGGGTAGAGAGCCATTGGGGGTCAAGGTATTTATGAATATTCTTCTGAATTCCTACAGTGCGTGGACACTTCCAGCTGATAACAGAATAAAGCGGCGTGCCAGTTTTATCGACAATAGTCCCATCAACCCCGAATGTAGTCACCGCCAGGGCTTTCACCTGTTCCGGGGCCAGCTTGGCCATAATGTTTTTACAGCACTGGCCCAGCCTGGCAAAAATCCCCGACAGTGGCCACTCGTGCCAGTCGGGGTTCTCAGCGGCAGCAACCGTTATATTCGGTAGTGCTGATTTAGCAATCACCCGGCCATCTTTAGAGACAGCAATGGCCCGTACATTGGTTGCCCCGCAGTCCAGAACTATGACTGCATCACCTTGCGCCATAAGCACTCCAAAATTATTCAGTAACAGGGTCTGTTTCATTAGTCACGATGGCTTGCAGACGGTGGTTTTACCTGGTTTTCAAAACTACCCTCGCCTAAACTTGAGGACAGCCTAAACTAAAATAAAACGGGCAATTTTGACCTGTATCAACATGCCTGATAACTGCACGCGATGTTCGACTTAACGGTTTTCATCCTGGGATGGAGGTATGTCCAATATAAATATCCAAAGTAGCACAAAAACAATATTTCACTATTTTTTAAGCTGCAGCTATCAGGTTCTCGAACTGAATAGGCGCTTTACCTGCACCGATATTGAGATATGACCCAATATTATGGGCCAGTAGCTTTCTGGCTATACGTGATGTCATATGCCACATAATCACGACAGCGGCATTTTTCCATCTCAAATCGTTCTGCAAGCTGGCCAATAACGGTTTTAATCCTGCGTCGCACTCGCATGATCAATTTCACAAACGACTTCGGTCTTTCATCTTTCATGTTTTTGCGTAGAGGCGTCTGCAAGTCGATACTCACTTCCTGGCAATCATTCTTGAACTCAGGTCGTATATATCCTTTATCACCCGGCAAGAGACCTGCAATGCTCTCCATCATGTCATACGCCGCATCACGCTCATCTATATTGGCAGCAGTCAGCGTAAAACCAACAGGAATGCCTCGTGCCTCCAGTAGATGCCAGTAGATGCCCCTGAAAACCATAGAAATGCTTCTTCCTGGATGCGCAGAAACCATAGTCTGCCTCGCCTTTGAAGACTTTACTTCCGGGAGCTCTTGTGCGAACTACAACGTCGATGGGAAAGCCGTCAATCAAATAAATATCTGCATTATCGGCATGCATCAGTTGAACAAGCCGAGTCTGAAGTTTTTGTTTGACCGCCCATAAATTGGCTGCTTGTTTGATGAATGCTGAACGTGATGAAATATCAGGAAACAGCTGTCGCCAATGTCGGGAAAAATACTCCCAGATATGCTTATCAGCATGATGACCCAACCACTCACCAGTGACCTCCATGGTGATAACCTCACTGTCTGAAAGCCCGGGGGGGAATTGACGACCGCGTAGAGCTGCCGGGAAGAGTTCTTTGATCAAATCATCGACTATACAAAAGACAGTAGTGATAAACTGTTCAACAGGCATGGCTGATCTCCTTCTTGTTAACCACTGCTTCTAATAGCAGAAAAGGAGGTTATTCATGCATTTTTAGGTCATTTTAAAAGTCGAACATCGCGTAACTATTACAAACAGCATAACGAATAAGTGTTGCACAAGCTCGGGTTGAATTCTCTAAAGGAAGGTCTATTGAAGTTTATTTTTTGGCTGACCTTAAATCAGAGCGCTTCTGCCGAACGCTATTTATTCAGGATAAGTGTCTCCAGGCCACTGCATTACGGTAGTATGGGGTATGTCATATCTGTCTGGATGAGCTTACATTTCCTCCCTGCTTGTGAATGGCGGTGTTTGTTGCTGTAGCAATACTCAAATCGGTTTCAGGAAACAGAAGGCAATGTGTTTCATAGATTCACCGCAACGCCTGCATGTGAATTTCGGGCGAATGATGGGTTCTGCTGCTTTGACCATGACGTTTAAAACCAGTTGCACCAGTGATAATTGTTTTTTTGCGTTGCCCGATTTCTGCCATTGAAAAGATAGTTACCTGTGAGTTTGCGCCGCTCTTTTCGTCGGGTTCGTCGGGTGTTGATGCCACCACCGGGCACAACAAAGTGTATGAGGGGATGGTAATCCAGCCGTCGGCTACGAGTGTGCAGGACGCTGGTCATGCCCGGGTCTGCATCCAGTTTTTTGCTATTGGTTCCAAACTGTTTCAGGGTATCAGCCACTATTCTTAACAGTAAATCGTACACTTGTCGTTGATGTTGCCAAGCCAGGGCCCGCAGCTGCGCTGGTAAGGTGAAGGTCACCATAAAGTATTCAACGGGCAGCAGTTTCACGGTGGTGAGGTGTTTTTGATACAGTTTGTCAAACCGGATTTGCTCAGAACGTTCCATGTTGCTGCCTTTTAAAAGCCGCGCCGGAGTGGTACGGATATCAGGAAGTATTGGCAATGGTGGGGTGGCTGGAATGAACAGTATTTTTTGCCGCGTTAGCGGCCTGGTTCAACGAGGCGGTTGCCGTTAGAATTCCTGAGTCATGCATAAACCGGTCCGCGCACTCAGTGTGTGGCTTTTATGTTCCGCTATTTTTGGCTCACTGTAGAAAACAGGTCGATTGATGGGCTCCATTTTTAATAAGGAGTTTTCGGCATGCGGTGTGACCTTCCTGGTTAGCCACGTGAAGAGCCGTTTGGCCAAAGTCGTCCTTCTCGTTGACCAGGGAGGGGGCACTTATCAACAATGCCTGGATGGCGTGTGTATTGTCCATAAGAGCAGCTATGTGGAGGGCCGTTTTGCCATAGTTGCTATTCTCGTTGGCCAGGGAGGGGGCAATTATCAACAATTTCTGGATGGCCTCTGCATTGTCCTCACCAGCAGCTATGTGGAGGGCCGTTAGGCCATCGTTGTCCTTCTCGTTGGCCAGGGAGGGGGCACTTTGCAACAATGCCTGGATGATCTCTATGTGGTCATTACGAGCAGCCATGTGGAGGGCCGTTTCGCCATACTTGTTCTTCTCGTTGGCCAGGGAGGGGGCACTTTTCAACAATGCCTGGATGATCTCTGTGTGGCCATG
>NZ_JAHHPO010000661.1 GCF_024606365.1 Endozoicomonas sp. ONNA2 | reverse complement strand
GGCTGCAGCCCCTGGTAATCGCGAACATTGTATGGGATCACCAAACAGTTACGAATGCCTTTCGCCCCCTTTGTTTTACTGCATGATTCTACTTGGTTTACCAACTTTTCCTGAGAGGCTGGCTGCCCGTTTTCTTTTCTGTTCCAGAACCTTGAAGAATGGTTCAGCCAGCCGGGTTTCTTCTCTGCCAAAACAGAGTCTTCCAGCAAGCACTTTTTAATCTGGTAAGCGGTTTTTACCCCAAGGCGTTCTTTTATCCAGGCAACCCAGTATCGCGTGGCCAAGGATCGTGTCCTCCGCGACAAACGTTTGTAATCAGTAAAGGAATACATAAAGAAAAAATTGCGCATTGGATGTGCGAAAATTGCGCTGTGCCCGGCAAGGCCTTGGTATATCAGCACTTATCTTTTTCAATACAAAAAAAGTCGTGCCTTTTTTCTAAAAATAAGCCGCTACGCAAGAATTGTAAAAGCACTTATTCTTACTAAATGACCATTTATCACTGATATAGATGTGTGGAGGTTAGCTTGAGTACTGGACAGCCTGAGGCGAGGGTGACCGCGTTATCGGCCAAACTGGAAAGTGACCTGCTGACGCTTTATCGCTCACCGGTACTGGGCGGGGAGCAACTTCGTCAGGCAATGGGGTATCGGACCATGGGTGCATTGCGCCAGGCCATCAATCAGCACCATTTTCCTGTGAGGCTGTTTACTATGCCCAAGCGGCGGGGGCGATTTGTCCTGGTCGCTGATGCATGAAGCCATCTACCTTGCGTGAGCTTTTGCGCTTGCTGCTATCAACCCATTTCTCAAATCGCCATATTGCTCAATTGACGCAGTTATCAAAAACAACCGTTCGACGATACCGGTCGCGAATCAGTGAAAGCGAGTGCTGTTGGGAAGAAGTGAAGCAGCTGGATGATCTAGCTTTGTTCCGGTTGGTCAGCTCTTCCTCGGGGCTTAAACCGGACAAGCGGGCTCCAGACTGGTCGCACATTCATAAGTTATTGCAGGACAAGCATCAGTGTCGTCTGCAGATATGGGAGGAATACCGTCGTATCAACCCTGACGATGCGTACTGTTATAGCCAGTTCAATAAATATTACCGGGATTATCAAAACTATTGATTTATGCATGCGACAACATGCCTGAACATTCCTTAAAAGGCGTACGAGCTTGTAGCAAGCTGCAAAAATTGTGTCGGCACTATGGAGTGCGGCGATTCATGAATGCCTGCACCTGCGTGACCGAAATTCAGTCTCTCACGGTAACCAGCGTGCACTCAATTCTGCAATGTCACCTTGATGGACAGCAGATTACGGAAACCACCACACAACACAAGCTTCCTGCCCACTCCAATGTCCGGGGTGCTTCTTACTATGCGGATCATGAAGGCCATTTGAAATGAGCACGCAACAACTGATAGAGCAAATCAGAGAGCTTCGGCTACCGGGCTTTGAGCAAGCATTGTCCCGTATGTTTGAAACACCCGACCAGATGAAACTGTCGTTTGAAGATCGTCTCAGCCTGTTACTTGAAGCTGAAACTCTGGATCGTAAGCAGCGCAAACAGCAACGACTCAGGAAGGTGGCAAAAATCAAGCAGGCCAGCGCCTATGTGGAGGATATTGATTATGCGGCCAGTCGGGGGATTGATCGGGGCGCATTAGAAACACTGTGTCGATGCGACTGGATAACCAGAAATCAGTTTTTATTGATGCCATTATGGATCGTCTGATTCACCGTTCACACCGTCTGGAACTGTCAGGGGAGTCAATGCGTAAAAAGCAAAATCTCAGTTCGGTAAAACAGGAATAATATGCAGTATACCTATAGTGTTAAGGATCAAAAATGGAACCACAGACCTGTTGATTTCACATTCTGTGGTTCCTGTATTTGCACATTACCTCTGCCCCTGCTCATGCAGGGGCAGCCTTAAGCCATCAAGCAGCTTGCCAACTACTGGCTATTATTGGATTGATCTCATCCCGGGTTTGCTGAGGTAGCTGGGCATTGCCTGCCGGCGGTGCTTCAAAACCGGCCATGGCGTTTACCAGGCTGTCCACAGCATTCGCATGCAGTACGGCGCCTGCCGTGTGAATTTCATCCAGCTGCGGGCTCCCTCCTGCATACCAGTCCTGCACCAGAACCCGATCATTGGAACCAATAACATCGATAAGAAGATGGTCGCCGGAGCGGGTAAACCACAGGTTCTCTTTGGTGATGCTTTCTAACTGCAGCCTGTCCCTATCACCGGCATGGTCGGAATGGTTATTGATGGTGTCAAACCCATCACCAGCGGCAAAGTGATAGGTATCATCACCTGCACCACCCATCAAATAGTCATTACCACCATTACCGGAAAGCAGGTCATTACCATCACCTCCATTCAGGATGTTCCGACCCTGGTTGCCCGTCAGTTCATTATCCAGACGATTGCCAGTGGCATTGATATGCTCAGCGCCACTGAGCATCAGGTTCTCCAGATGCTCGCCCAGTGTGTACGACACTGACGAGACAACAGAATCGATACCCTCTGCCGCCTGTTCGACCAGGCGATCCGCCGTATTATCCACCACATAGGTATCATTCCCGTCATGGCCAATCAAGGTGTCGATACCCCCCATGCCCATCAGCAAATTATTTCCACGATTACCGACAATCCGGTTGTTGTGATCATTACCTGTTCCGATCAGGTGTCCATCACCAATCAGCGTCAGGTTCTCAACCTCACTATCCAGCGTGTAATTGATACTGCTGATAACCTGGTCAAAACCGCCCCCGGCCAGTTCATGAACCACATCGCCAATATTGTCCACCCTGTAAGTATCATCACCGGTGCGCCCGGTCATCACATCAGCACCGGCATCGCCATCAAGATAGTTCCCCCCGGCATCCCCCACCAGAACATCATCACCGTCAGTCACCATTCCATAAGGCTGACTATTGGCAAAGACAAAGTGACTCTCATTAACCGAGTTCATGGTCACATTAAACAGGTTAACGAAATAGGGTTCATCACCATTATTAATGGTGATACGCGTCACTGGCAGACCATTAAGTACACTCTGGGTAATCACCAGATCCTGAAACCCGCGCACGCCATCCAGCCGGGAAAGATCAATGCGATCGCCTCCGGTTGCAACATCAAAATCCGCAATAAAGTTTGAGGTAGACATCCTCAACACGCCATTGGATGAACTCAGGCCAAGGCTCTGGCTACCGGCTACATCCTGCTTCAGGATATAAATGTCGGAACCAGACCCGCCCAGCAAACCGGTAACCACGTTGGCTCCCGTGGACGACAGATCAATATGACCGGTGTCGCCTTCCAGGTAGAGCGTATCATCACCGCCCTCACCCTGTAGCAGGTCATCACCGGCACCACCTTCAAGGTGATCGTTACCATCACCACCCAGCAGATTATCTTCACCCGAGTCGCCATACAGCCGGTCGTTACCCGCTTCTCCAAACATCAGATCATTACCACTGCCGCCAAACAACAGGTCGTCGTCACCACCGCCTTCAAGCCGATCATTGCCCTGACCACCCTGCAGCCAGTCCGTGCCCGCTGTATTGGTAATGTATTCTCCATCCAGGAAGTCATGACCATCCCCACCGTCCAGAACATCATCGGTACTGGTTGACCCTATAGCGTCATTTCCTCCTGAAGCAAAGTACGTCATATCTCCCATATTATCCGGTAGCAGGCCGTTCTGAACGGCATCGTTTCCTACCCATATTGTTGACGTGGCCAATAGATCCAGATAATCATCCAGCAGGGTTTCATCGGAAATAAAAGTAAAATCCTGCTCCGACAACGTCGAGACCTGTACATTCTTCAAAATCACCGTCTGGGTGCCATCATCCCCAAAGGTCAACTGCACATCGGCACCCACCTGAGTGACGCTGAAGTGAGTAAAGTCCTGTACAGTCTGGAAACCGGCCAGCACGATCTTTTCCTGCCCTCCGTTACCAAAGTCCACCAGGGTATCAACAGCACCCGCTTCTGGCCGGATGATAAAGAAGTCCATGCCCGCACCACCGGTCAGGCTGTCATTCCCCGCGCCACCAAAGAGCACATCCGCACCGTTGCCACCGGATAAGGTGTCATTGCCCCGGTAACCTCTCAACCAGTTGGATCCGTCATTATCAATCAGGGTATCGTTTCCGTCCCCCGTCGTGGCATGCTCTACCTCCGTTCCCGATTGAATGGTTAACGTTCTCCCCGCGATCTGGCTGGATGCTCCCTGATTCAGGTTAATCAACGTATCACTGGTCACTTCGGCTGCATTAATTGTGTCAACACCGTCGTTAGTATCAGACAACAGCGAGCGTACACCAGACCCTATCTCACCAAACTCGTTGGTGTAGAAATAGGTATCATCAGGTGTTGCCAGATCCCCAAAGGTCACCAGTTTGGCACCGTGAAGGATTCCGGAAGCACCACCTGCTGCATCAATAATCTCAAGGGTCCAGGTTCCGCCACTGGTCTCCCCCCAGTTGCGGGTGGAGTTAAAGGCGTAGTCCATGGCCAAAGATCGTTGATCACCCGTGTCACTGGCTGCACTGTCAGGTGCCTTGCCCGGGCGGTTCATCAGAATACTCTCCGTACCGTCCGGTGAAATCAGTTTGATAATCAGGTCACCAATGCGCTCATGCTCAAAATTGAGTGCCAGGGAGGTGTGCTCAATAAGAATCCCTTCCTCAAGGGTAAAGGTATGGCGCAATACGCCGTTGTCGGGAATGGCCTTACTATTGAAGTTGATACTGGACTCAACATAGTACTCAGGCCGGGCATTTTCTATGCCCGTATTATCGGCATGCACACTTTGTTTTTCCCAGGTTTCAGCCAGGCGAACCGCGGCCAGGGCATCCACATTACCAAAACCATAATCATGGCTGGTATGCATACCACCACCGTTCCAGTAGTGGGCACCGTTATCGGTCCAGTCCGTATTGGGGTCATCAATCCTGCGGGCAGTGAGAGCCAGTATCTGCTGCACATCCCGGTATCCCAGGTTGGGATTGGCTTCCAGCATCAGGGCCACAACTCCCGTAACCAGGGGTGTGGCAAATGACGTCCCCTGGGCCACATCCAGGTCATCACCAAATACTGATCCGTTTTCGTTGATCAACTCCCGGGAGGTGCTGGCCATATTGGACCCCGGTGCAGACACCAGAATACTGGCACCCGGGTTGGAGAAAGGCGACTGACCCATCACCAGGGAGCCCAGATCCTGCTCAGCATTAATTGCCCCAACCGTAATCACCGTACGGTTATTGGAGACATTACTGTAATTGGTATTACCCCCGCTCTGGCGATCATTGCCTCCGGCAAACACCATCACCGTACCCAGGCCACCCCGGCCTTCATCCACTGCGGCCGTGAAGGCATCCACCAGGGGTTGCTGAACATTGAAGTTATTGGCAAAAGCCTCCACGAAGCCCCAGCTGTTATTCACCACATCGTAGTGCTTGTACTGGTTCAGGGCGCTCAGGTCACTGCCATCACTGGGTAAATGATACCCCGCCAGGGTGGCATCGTGAGCAACCCCCACGGCACCTTCACCATTATCATCTGCTACCATGATGCCAGCCACCAGTGTGGCATGGGTCGAAAACGTGGTGGCCATCTCACCGGAGGCCAGCCACTGCCGGTCAACATTGCCATTCAGGTCATAATGACGATAATCAAACAGCTCCGGCCCAACGGAAAAGTCACCACCCGGCTCGAACATGGCTATTTTCACACCTTTACCGGTATAGTCCTTCCAGACGGGCAGTATATTGGCATCGGACAAATACCACTGCTCCATCAGCATCGGGTCACCGGGCATATCACGGGTGCGCAAGACCACGGAACCTTTCATCTCGGCCGTTTGTTCCGTTCCCCGTAAAACAACCTGAGCCCCGGCATTTCCTTTGCTGTCCGCCACCTTGTACTGGAAGCTGATCAGCCCGGTATAGGTCGGGTCCGGAGTAAACAGCACATCCCCGTTCTGCAAAACAGCCGTACCGCCCTTAACCCCGAGCAGTTCCGTAATCCGCAGGTCATCCCCCTGAAAATCCTGATCATTACCCAGCACCTCAGAAGCCGTGATCAGCCAGGGTTGGTCACTGCCACTGGCAAAGGGTACGTCAACCACATCATTGACCAGTAACGGATTCTCCAGATCCACATCCATCAGGGAGAGATCACTGAAACTGAATTTCTCAATCCCCGTCAGGAAGTCCGAACCATCCCGGCCACTGACCGTATCCGTTACCCAGATACCCTCTGCGGTATGGACAATCCGGTAATCGGCATAGCTGCCGGTAAAGTCGGCAACATCAATACCATCGCCACCGTCAAGACGGTCGTCGCCCTGACCACCGTTCAATACATCATTGCCAGCGTCACCCAGAAGGGTATCGTCGTCCAGACCACCCTCCAGGAGATCGTTACCATCTCCGCCACTCAGCTGATCACTTCCTCTGTGCCCACGGACAATATCATTACCCTGCCCACCATAAATCCTGTCCCTGCCATCCTCTCCCGACAATGCATCGTTGGCCAGGCCACCCATAATTACGTCATCACCTTCTCCGCCTTTGATAAAGACATTACTGCCACCGCCACCAATAAAGACGTCATTACCACGGCCACCTTCCACCACTTCAACACCGGACTGATGCAGGTTAAGGCTAACACCCTGATCACCCAGCACCTTGACAATATCCAGACCTTCGCCTCCCTGGATAGCATTGGGGTTATCCAGACCATCAATCAGCAAGACATCATTACCGGCACCTCCGTCCAGAGTGTCGGAACCTCCACCCCCAGCCAGCCAGTTATCACCACTGTCGCCGATCAGCGTATCGTCACCCCGACCGCCATAGGCAGAGTCTACATTTTTATCGATAACCCGCACGGTTTCACCGCCGTCACCCGCGGCATAGCTGGATACTCCACTCTGGGAATGTGCCAGCAAGCCCTCGCCGTCCACAACAAAATCCGCGCCATCTGGGTTGGAGAGGAAGTTGGCGGCAATGGCTTCCCGTGTCTGTTCAACACCGTCGATCAACTGTACAAATTCACCCCGGGCCAGTACTTCATTGCCATCGAGAATATCACCGGACTCATTGCTGGCCGCAAGGTTCACCGAAACCACGCCCGCCTCAACCAGGGTTTTCAGCTCTCCGTCGTCTGTTTCAGCGTCACCATCCGCATCGACCCAGACCTTGACACTGGACCAGGCATCATCCAACTCACTGAACAGGCCATCACCATTGCTGTCCAGAGTGGCCAGGGCTTCAAAGCCATTGGCGAATGGCGTTTCACCCGGAGCACCGTCCTGCCCCATTGTGCCCTGGTAATATTCAGAAAACAGTTCACTGACATTATCAATACGACCATTGTTGTTCAGATCAATGGCCAGCAGTCCATCCGTTGGGGTAACCCAGCCTGTGCGCTCCTTAACACCATCATGGTCAATATCGAATAGAGCATTGGACTGTTGGAAATTCTGAAGTTGGACACCATCACCATCCAGATCCAATACCAGTGGATCGATAAAAATCGTATTGTAAGAGTTAGTCTGGCTACTATTCCAGAAGTCCATGGTGTCCTGAAAACCGAGGCCGCTACCCAATCCCCAATCCATCTCATCAGCCAGATTGTTATTACCTGGTCGTAACCCATTGCCGATAATCGAGCCGATCTCGGTATTGAAAATACCGCCATCATTCACGACACTGCTGCTGGAAGAGGCATAATAGTTACTGTCATTCAGAAGAAAATTCAGGTTGATCGAATCTGTGGTTGCACCCTGATCATAAATTTCATTTTCCAGCAGATCACCTGTGGTTTTGGTGTTCATATCAAGCAAAGAGTTATCAATAACGCCCTCAAAAGGTCCCGTGTCAATCAAGGGCCCTTTGGTCATTGATGGATTAGCGGTATCTCTTGAGTCAAGAATATAAGACTCACCGGTTTGAGGGTTTAAAAACTGAAATTCCTCAACACCATCGGGAGAAATAGTGACCGTAACGATATGATCATTAGTAGACGGCATGGATATCATGCCACTTTCGACCTCATAAAAATCATTAGTACCAACAGGAATGACAACTTGCTGGCTACCACCATTGATCAGTTGATCGGGTGAAAACGTAATGGATGAGAGGTTCCCGTGCTCATCAACAAACTTTACAGAAAGGTCCCCATAATCATGGTCTTTGGTTATTACTAATTCTTGCGGGTTGAATATTCCCTGGTTAGTTTGCTGACCTATTGGATGTTCTGATCCTGAATTGAGATTAAAACCTGGAAGGGTAATAACATTTGAAGAATCATTTGATTCTGGGTTGCTAAAAGCATCATCCAAAGCATTTGAAATTGTGTCATAAATATATTTGCCTTCATCAGGTCTCACCAAAGAATATACTGCGAGAGCAACGCCTGTGGATGTCGCTGCTATAGCTGCACCGGTAGCCCCAACTGCAAGAGCTCCAGCGCCAAGAGCCCCTAGACCTATGCCCAGTAAATCTTGGATTGTGTTATCACTCAAATAACCGCTTTTCAACTCTTCACTGGCTTTTTTCAAAGTTGGTAATGCCTGAAAAAGTTGTGACGCCCAGCCAACTTTACCAACTGCTTGCCCTACAAGCTCTGCTGATGATGCCATCGATTTTAAAGCATCTATAGCGGAAGCAAGGTTAGCACCAGCAGCTAAGACATCTCCTTCATTGTAATTTTTCGAAGCATTTGTGATAGACGGAACAGCACCATGCCCTTGAATAATCCTTAAAGTTGCCTCAGCATTGGTAATTCCATTAGCTGCCATACTTATACCCTTCTAATCCTTAGGAATTGTCTGTAAATAACTTCCACATATTCAGATGCTCCACCGCAATC
>NZ_JAHHPO010000660.1 GCF_024606365.1 Endozoicomonas sp. ONNA2 | reverse complement strand
TTTTCGGGAAGCGGGCGGCGGGTAGCGTCTATAGAAATGTCGAAGTTATTTCAGGTCAGGTTGAGTTTGAACTTTTAATGATTTTTCCTGAAATGAAAAAGTTTGTCCTGCTGCTGAAGTTTTGTCTATTTTAAAGGCTGGATTATAGAAAAAATAATGCACAGAGGTTTGAGTTATGGACACTACTAAAGGTCAGCAATCAATTCCTGTTAATCACCAGGCAACATATCCTCAATCACAATCGCCTTTTTCACCACCAGATGCAAACGGAGACAATTCTGCACCAGCGAATTCCTTCGGATACGCTTTAAGATCAAGGGATGTCGGTATGCAGAATATGCCTCAGGCTCGCGATTACCGGGCAAATGTGGTGTCAAATCAACAGAGAAGTGTCGCCTTTCTGCCAGCTTCTCTGCCACCTTCTCTGCCACAAGGAGCTGCGTCGGCCGCCACGGTTTATCCTCAACTCTACCCGGATCTTCCTCCTCCATACCGGGATCTTCCCCCTCCATACTCCAGAGTCAATAACCAACACGGTGGGTTTGGCACTCAACCATCGATGGCCAACTCCTACCCCATGCAAAGGTTTGAGCAAGCATTTACCCCTGAGCAGCAACGTGGGATTAAAGATGTGCTTGGTGGTCCAATAAGCGGATCAACCTGGCTTGCTTATCGTCTGGCCGACCTGAAAAATTATAAAATACATTTTATCATTGATAACAGCATTTCCATGAATGAACGGGATGGCATGGTGAACCCGGAGACCGGAACTAGAATGTCCAGGCTGCAAGAGGCCACTTATCGCCTGGAGAATGTTGCAGATTTATTAGCTTATATTCCGGTAAAGGGAATAAATATTCAAAGTTTTAGCAAGAAATTCCCGCCAATAGATATCCGTGGAACACCTGCCGAAACCTCGGCGCAAATTAAGCGATGTCTACGCGAGATTGGCTCTGTTGGTAATAGACACAATTCAACGCCTCTTTTTCGTGATATGCGTGAAATTATAAGAGAGTCCGAACGCTCCGTTCAATCTCCCCCCTCTATTATCTATGTGTTTAATGACGGAGAACCCAACGACGGAGGCACTAAAGAAGATATTTATCAATTGTTGAAAGATAGAAAGGCAGAGAGGTCCCCGGTGTGTCTGGTTGCCTGTACTAGTACACCCAGTGCAATCGAGTGGATGGACGAGGCAGACGAGCAACCAAACGTACATGTTGTTGATGATTTTGAATCAGAAAGGCAACAAGTGTGGGAACACCAGGGAGAAACATTTCCTTTCACGGAAGGCTTCTATCTTATGTCTACTTTACTTGGGCCCATTGATCCGTTGTTTGATAAAGCTGATGAAAATCACATCTTTGATTTGGCTGATTACCAAGAGATTTGTGGCCGTAAAATACCACCAGAGGAGTATGAGTTATATAAACAAGAAGCTGAGCGACTACAAGGAAAGTACTATGGCTGCTCGATTTTATAGTTAATCTATTCAGATGCCCGGCGAATTATGGGGGAGTGCTATCCCCCTTGCCAAGATCTGTGAAATTAAACCGGTTTTGCAGCTCATAGACAGCATTATGAATAATTATTTATGTTAGCTTTCTTCGCTTAATTAGTGGATTGTTCGTTTCTTCTTGTGAACTTAACTTATGTTTGCTTGGGTCTTGGATTACCATGGCATTTTCCTGTGATCTGTGGGTTGTAAATCGAGCTGATCTTCGACAGCTAAAAAAGTCTGTTTCTGAGTTGGGCGCTTTTGTTACTTTACCAGTGAGGATGTTTCGGGCTGTCTCTATACCTGCAATATTATCGTATTTTTTTGAAAGGACTAATTTTTTCAGAGTTTCTCTGGTCTCATTTGTAGCGTCAATGTTCACTTTAATCGTCTCTGCAATGTTTTCAAAAAGCGCTTCGTTTATATGGCTGCATCGTCGCATCATGATACAAAAGTGTGAGACTACAATAAGTGCAGAATCATAGTCAGATTCATTAGGCAACCCGCTACTTAAATTGCCTGCTTTTGGATAAAAATTACTTGAGCAAAACTTTGAGAACTCAGTTACAGTTACGTTTTCAGGTAATTTAACGCTGAGTTCTGACTGCTTTTCACCTTGTTGCCCCGCAGGCTCTTGTGGCATGAATCTGACTGATTCTGCTTTTTTTACCCGGCTATTTTTGGTAGTTCTCGTAGCTTGCCCATGGCACTCTTTTGCCAAAGGTTGTTTGTGAGTGACAACATGATTATAAAATGAGTTGGAAATATTCATTGTATGAGAACTTTGTCAGTGATTGAAAAATAATCAACAAAGATTAGTCGTATTTTTCAGTAGAAAGTTCCATGACGGGTTAAATTTTTTTCTATTTGCTCTTATCCGGGAAAATGTTAAAAAATACATTCCTGTCAACACGTCCGACACAATACTGGCGTGAATGCCATGAAACACCATGGCAGTGCGTTACCGGCCTTTTTTTCGAACAAGCCAGAGTTGCCTGGCCAGGAGGCTGTCCGAGAATAGACTGCCCTGCGCGGCAACTGAATTGGAACCACAAATGCCCATGGCGCGTGAAAATATTTTGCGCCACCCTCAGGGATGAA
>NZ_JAHHPO010000659.1 GCF_024606365.1 Endozoicomonas sp. ONNA2 | reverse complement strand
TAAAAAAGCAGATTAACCAAGATAATCATAGATTACTCGACACTGTTATTAGCCCTCAAAATCGACCAAAACAAATGCGGGGAAATTCTCGGAAAATCACCGGAAAGGCTTGATATATAAGGAATTACAGAAAAAAAGAAACCCGTGCTTCTGGGGGAAGAAGACACGGGCTAAGACCATTAGGAGTGGTTAGGTACACAATCCAAGTACCGCGGTCGTTGCCGACACAAACTGGAAAGATCTTAGGGGGGAAGTCGATCGAACCAGCAAGGTAAGTATGATCCAGAATCAAAATACGTCCATTGAAGATTAAGAACTTTTTATAATATCAAAAGAAATTATTATCTTACAACTGGAGTTTGTCATGAGGATGCATAGAGGGAGTTTCTCTTGAAACACCGCGTCTCAAGGCTTTGATTCACGCTATCTGAGACGCAGCTGACTCTGGACAAAATTAACCGGAGTTTAAGGAAACGGGGGTATTAATCTGTTTGTATAACGTATCGCAACGCTGTGCCAAAGCCCGGTCAATAGCAAGCACGCCACTGCCCTCATTTGATTGATGGGTTCCCCAGGCAACAGCTATCTTACCCCACTCAATAACAATTCGCGGATGGTGGACATGAGCTTCGGCCAAGCACGCAATGGCGTTGCAGAATGCCAAGGCTTGTGAATATTTTTTAAAGACGAAGGATTTTTCAATATGATCAATGCTGTCATACTGACAAGAAATCCAGTCATTCATGGGTGCACTCCTTCAATTGAATAAAAACCAAAGCTCAGTCTAATTCAAACTTAGGGGAATGGCACCAGAAATACAGGTAAGCAAGTTGTCTGATCATGCTATTTAGAAATTACCCAAGCCCCACAAGGCTGACTATCATTACAACGAACTTGCGGTACGCTTACCGGCAGCTACCAAAAGGGGTGGGCGGTTGCCGGATGCCTACTGAACTGCCTGGAGTCACCAGTAATTTGGATGAATGGAATTACGCCTTCCCGGATTCTGCTTCAGCCTCTTCAGACTTCAGTTGCTCAAGCTCCTGAGTTGCAGTATTGAGCTGTTGGGCAAGCTGCTTTTGTTTGGTTTTCAGACCACTGTTTTCACCAGTAAGCGCACGATTCTGCTCTTGAAGACGCTTGATCTGCTTCTTCATTCGATCAGGATTGCTAGCTCTCAGATCTTTCAGTTCATTTTCCATGTTTTTCAGCTGGGTAGCAGCTTTTTCAGCTTTCTTCTCGGCAGTTTCCAGACGCGATTTAAGCTGGCTTACCTCCCGGTTATGCTGCTCAGTAATTTCAATAAGAGCTGCCAGGCGTTGCTGTTCAATGATATCCATTTCACTGCTTGTATCAATGCTTCCGCCCATGCTCAGGGTACCCATAGATTCGATTACCTCCGGGGAGTTTTATAAGATAGGAAATAATAAAAAGCTTCCACCAGCACGAGTTCTACGCGCTGAATCGAGTGAAATACTAAGAATGTATGAGTTATTCTTCATTAAGCGGCTGGTTAAAAGCAGAATATCAGTAGACTAGATTGGCCATTATAATACATAAAAGAGATATGGAAAGACTTATCTGAGAA
>NZ_JAHHPO010000658.1 GCF_024606365.1 Endozoicomonas sp. ONNA2 | reverse complement strand
GTGTTGGCAACCGTTCCTTTGTAAACCACCCCCGCCCCGATGCCGGCGTGTGCATTTTCACCATTGATGGTTTTGACCGTGCTGTCCACCGCCGTGGTGTTGGCAACCATTCCGAAAACCCTCCCCCCCCCCGATGCCGGCGTGTGCAAACACGCCCGATGTTTTGACCGTGCTGTCCACCGCCATGGTGTTGGCAACCGTTCCTCCACCGTAAACCTCCCCCGCCCCGATGCCGGCGTATGCATGGTTACCCGAGGTTTCGACCGTGCTGTTCACCGCCGTGGTGTTGGCAACGGTTCCTCCTGTGAAAACCCACCCCCCCCCCAATGCCGGTGTATGCATTGTCACCCGAGGTGGAAATACGAACATTTTCGGCCCAGACATCACTGACTGTGCCACCCACATTACAGGCTGCTAAACCAGCCGTCTCCGCAGAATTTATATTGGCATCAGTAATGCGCAGGTTACTGATGCTGCCTTGTTCCAGAGTATTAACCAAACAGTCCGGCAGGTTGCTGATGGTATTGCACTGCCCATCGTACTTGCCGCTGAAACGATCAATGGATTGATAGTCTTTAGTGACAACAATATCCGCCGTCTGTTGATATTTGCCGTCCGATGGATAGTCGGGATGTCGACCAATCTTGCCCAGGGCTTGTGCATCATTAATCTCTATGGATTTCGAATTCGCATACTGAAAAGAGCTGGCAAGCGTGCCAAGTGCAAGCAGTCCTTTGGCTCCCGCACTCCCTTGATAGCGGGCCGTGGATGGCTGTTGAAGGGATACGTCTTTCGAGCCGGGTTCTTTTTCCTGAGCCTCTTCCCGGGCTTCTTGTGATGTCTGTGGTAATTCCGGTTTTGCAACCGGCCCGGGCAAACCGCTTCCGGACCAGGCATTGGCCATATCTTTCACCATGAAAAGGATGGAACTCGACGGCAGGATAGTTGCTGTGGCCAGTCGCAAAAGATCTTCCACTGCTTTGCGGGAATTGAAACTGAGGCGAGGATCTTCCGTTGGAATCAATGATTTCGCAAATGCTTTGGAAACAGCAAC
>NZ_JAHHPO010000657.1 GCF_024606365.1 Endozoicomonas sp. ONNA2 | reverse complement strand
CAGTCCCGGACGGGTCTCAATTTTCAGCCCGGAACCATCGGGGAAATGGCAAGAGGCTATCATTTTCCCTCACCTCCATTATCTTGAATTCAGCTCTGCCGGTAAATACTTCTTCAGTAAATACACCGTTGGTGGCCGTGACTTGCTGCTATGGCCCAGACCGGAAAAATTGTCCGACTGGTCGCTGAACCCTTTTCCCACCCCGCATTTTGATGCTGCATCAAGAGCCAGGCTTAACTCAGTAAAAGTGCTTCAACATAAATCCTTTGTAGGCAAGGTGCAGTTCAGTCCGTCTGATAGCCACATACTGGTCAGTTCGCATACCAGTCACTTGCTGGTCAACGCCAGCACAGTTGCAGTCTATCTCTGGGGGAAGAACCAGGCAGGCGAATGGTCAATTCAAACCTTCACCGATCACTGCACCCCAGCCATCACACCCTGCTTTAGTCTGTCTGGCCTGCATGTGCTGACCTGCAACCCCTGGATGTCAAGCATCCTGGGGCGCAGTAATCAAAAGCAGTGGTCACTCAAAGGGGTTATCAAGCAACACGGTCTCTTGAAAGCATACTTCAATCCACTATCAGAGCATGAAGTGGTGATCTTGAGCCGCACCGATAATGACACAAATATCACGCTGACAGTTTGGGAAATAACTGGCACGCCAGATTGAAGGCAAAACTTATTTTGACGTATTGACAACCTGATGATCGAACTCGCTTTGCACTGGGATGCACACTGGCCCGAGAACTTCCTGGCCTTTGACCTGTCTGTCAAAGCAATGAATCAAATGATAATGCCGGTAAACACTCGTTAAAAATGGGACAAGTCAGTGAGCGACCCTCTCTCTGCAACAGCCGTCGGCTTTTCGATGATGCCGAATTGGCCTGTAAATCAGCCTGGCAAAACGACACCTTCAAACTCTCCGTCGACTGTCTCAAAGGCCAGCCCGCAAATACAACCGCTGCGGCAAAGAAGTATTACCGAACTCCCTCCCGAACTGTTAGTCATAATATTTGACTACCTGGAATTCGATGATATCCGCCAGGTAAATGCAACCTGTCTGGCATTTCGGGAAGTGGTTAAAGA
>NZ_JAHHPO010000656.1 GCF_024606365.1 Endozoicomonas sp. ONNA2 | reverse complement strand
AGGGTGGCGCAAAATATTTTCACGCGCCATGGGCATTTGTGCTCTTCGTGTGCTTTGTGGTTCAAAGCTTTTGCTTCAGGAATATAGACGCTTAATGTCTATCCTAAGAGCTTTTGCTGGCAAGGTGAGGAGTTAATTGGGGACTAATTATTATATGACGGAATTTTTGTCAACAAACCTTGTCTAAAGCACTTCTGATCCGTGATGAACTTTGCTTAATTGCTCATTTTAGAGGCTGTCCTGAATTCAGGTATTACTATGCAAGCTGCAGGTGCAAATCAGGTTCAACAAGGCGCCCTCGAAGCAGTCGACAATCTGCCATCGGCTGGCGTTTCATCCCATGTAAGGAGAAAAGCAGTACGTTTTGGCTATAACGTTGTCGTTTTATGTGCTGTGGCACCTGTGATTGGAGCTTATTGCCTGACTAAACCCGAGGCAGTAAGGCATATGATAATTGAAAGTGATAAGACGTATATGATGCTAGCGGGATTTGGCGTAGCTCTTTTGTCTGCGGCTGCCAAGGCAATTAGTGAACGGGTATGTACGCGCCCCGGTGGTTTTATTTTCGAGCGTGTCTGCACCATGCTTGATGCGTATGAGCGACAAGCGGCCAAGAATGACGTTCGTGATCGATCAGATGAAGGGAGATAGGTTGTCTAAACTGAATTGATTCACTGGACACGGAGGCAAGCCCTGCCGCAAAATCAGCGCTGATCCTGCGAATCTTGCTCTGCTTCACTCTATTCAACGCAATTCCCCCAGTGATACGCTACTCTGCCAGGAGTGTCTCCATGTTGATGCTTATTCGTTGTTTGTGCATGATGGCAAGCGTAATGCTTACTGCCGAGATTTCTGCCAGTCAACCGGTGAAAACCGTCAATTCCGGCTACATAACCAGAACTTATAACCAGCTGATTCGAGAGAGCCATCCAAACTGGTGGGGGAACTTTAACCTTGACCCGATGATAAAACCCGGCGCCATGGGCGTCATTGATATTGACAGTGGGGTGTTTCAACCGACCGGTGAGTCCTTAAGTGATTTTGAAACCACCATTTCGCCATTGAATGAAGTGATGACACTCGCTTCTGAGCATGTGCATGAGCCGGGGGGGTTGGTTGGTGCAAAGGGGAGCCTGGCTCATCAGGGGGATGCACAGGTTCAACTGAAGTGGCAGTTCAGCAGGCGTGGAGCAATGATGTCACGCTGGGTTCTGGCAGAACAACAGGGTATTAAAGATCCGGGTAAAGTATTAAGGGAGCATCTCAATTTATTAAAGTCTATTGCCAGTGATGAGTCTATGTACGACTCGGTCAGTGGAATATCCCAGGGTTTTGGTGTGATTACCAGTGTGATTATGGCTAAGGCAGGCGTCAATGCGGTTGCTCTGAGTGATGACTCAAACTGGCGTATCAGCGGGCAGGCCAGCTATCTGGGCAATATGCTGACTCAGGTTGGCGGGGATGCGCAGTATGCAAAAGCCGAACATGAAGGCGACATTCTCAGTGTTCTATGGCCCGCGGAAGCAAATAAGTCCAGTCCGGTATTGGTACCGGTGGCTTTTACCTTTGCATCTTTGGAGGGAGAGAAGGTTATGCTGCACTGGATCAGGCCTATTGACTCCTTCAGAATGCTCTTTAACAATCACAGCGATCATTATGTCAGGATTTCTCTTTCTTATACGACTCCGGTTGGTGATCAGCAGACTCATATTTGGCTCCTGCCCTTTCTCCAGCAGGTAATTGATGGCATCCCGTTGGATGCGACCAATCTGACCATGACATTAAACTATCTGCGTATTCTGAAAACGGTGCAGACCCATCGCTGGAAAACACCGTTGGGGTCCTGGTCCACCGGCGATCGCCATATTGATATCAAGGGATCCTGGCCGAGGTATCCTTCATTTTCTATCAGGGAGGAGGGATACTCTTCTCAGTAAGTGCAGATTTGGCCTCTTCCCGGCAGCGTGTCAAGCAAGCATTGGTTTTAGAAAGCGGCCAGTATGTGACTGTGGAACATCCGATACAGCTTCCGGTGTGCCAACGGCAATAATCTGGCCGCCACCATCCCCCCCCTCAGGGCCCAGGTCAATGATCCAGTCTGCCGTTTTAATCACATCCAGGTTGTGCTCAATGACGACCACACTGTTACCGTGATCCCGCAAACGATGAAGGACAGAGAGTAGCTGTTCAATGTCGTGAAAATGGAGCCCGGTGGTTGGCTCGTCCAGAATGTAGAGTGTTTTACCGGTATCCCGTTTGGACAGCTCTTTCGCCAGTTTTATCCGCTGGGCTTCACCACCGGAGAGGGTGGTGGCATTCTGGCCAAGGTGAATATAGGAAAGCCCGACATCCATCAGGGTTTGCAGTTTGCGCTTGACCGCAGGTATTGGATCGAAGTATTGCAGGGCTTCTTCCACGGTCATTTCAAGTACTTCGTGGATGCTCTTGCCTTTGTATTTCACTTCCAGGGTTTCCCGGTTATAACGTTTGCCCTTACAGACATCGCAAGCAACATAGATATCTGGCAGAAAGTGCATTTCTACCTTGATAACACCATCGCCCTGACAGGCCTCGCACCGCCCACCCTTGACATTAAAGCTGAAACGCCCCGGCTTATAGCCCCGTGAGCGGGCTTCCTGAGTGCCTGCAAATAGCTCACGAATAGCGGTAAAAATCCCGGTGTAGGTTGCCGGATTAGAGCGCGGTGTGCGGCCGATGGGGCTCTGGTCAATATCAATGCATTTATCAAAGTGATGAATGCCGGTCAGCTTTTTATAGGGGGCAGCGGTTAAGGTTGTGGCTTTATTGAGCGCTGTGGCTGCCAGCGGATACAGGGTGCCATTGATTAATGTGGACTTGCCAGAACCTGAAACACCGGTAATGCAAGTCATCAAACCCACCGGAATTTCCAGTGAGACATTTTTCAGGTTATTGCCGCTGCAACCACTGAGTTTCAGGGTTTTCTTTGGGTCTGCAGGGGTTCTGTCCGAAGGCACATTGATCTTGCGAATGCCACAGAGGTATTGACCCGTTAAGGAAGCGGGAGTGTCCATGACCTTTCCGGGGGTTCCCTGAGCCACGATGGCGCCACCATGAATACCGGCACCGGGGCCAATATCGATCACATGATCCGCACTGCGAATGGCATCTTCATCATGTTCAACGACAATCACCGTATTACCCAGATCACGCAAACGGGTCAGTGTATTCAGCAGGCGCTCATTGTCCCGTTGATGCAGCCCGATACTCGGTTCATCAAGAATATACATAACGCCCACAAGGCCTGCGCCAATCTGACTGGCTAGTCTGATTCTCTGGGCCTCACCACCGGACAAGGTATCGGCACTGCGCTCCAGGGTGAGATAGTTCAGGCCGACGTTGACCAGAAAGCTCAGGCGATCACAGATTTCCTTAAGTACTTTCCTGGCGATCTCGCCACGGCGACCGGGCAGGTCGAGATCCTGAAAATAGGTCAGTGCTTTTTCCACGGGTAATTTAACCAGCTCCGGCAGGGTTTCATTCTGGATAAATACATTGCGGGCTTCTTTCCTTAAACGGGTGCCCTTGCAGGCCGGGCATGGCTGGGTGCTGAGGTATTTGGTCAGCTCTTCCCGGACGGACTGTGAGTCGGTGTCCCTGAAACGCCGCTCGAAATTGGGAATAATGCCTTCAAAGGTATGCCGCTTCTTATAGACATCCCCCCGGTCATTAACGTAACTGAAATTAACTTGTTCATCACCGGAGCCGTGTAAAATAATGTTCTGCTGTTCCAGGCTCAAGTCATCAAACGGGGTGTCAATGCTGAAGTCATAGTGAGCGGCCAGTGACTTCAACAGATGAAAGTAATAAACGCTGCGGCGGTCCCAACCACGGATTGCCCCTTCTGCCAGAGTCAATTCAGGGTGCTGTACTATACGATCCTGGTCGAAGAACTGCTTGACACCGAGTCCGTCACAACCAGGACAGGCTCCCGCCGGATTGTTAAAGGAAAACAGCCGGGGTTCCAGCTCATTGAGGCTGTAACCACATTCAGGGCAGGCGAACCGGGATGAGAAGACAATGTCGTCTTTAGCGTCATTATCCATGTAGCTGACCGTAGCAAGACCATCGGTTAACTCAAGCGCTGTCTCAAACGACTCAGAGAGGCGCAGTTGTAGATCATCACGCACCTTAAAGCGGTCTATGACCACTTCAATGGTGTGTTTCTTTTTTTTATCCAGTTTTGGCGGTGTATCAAGATCAGTGACAATCCCATTGATTCTGGCACGAATAAAACCGTTACTTCTCAGCTCGTTGAAGACATGGAGATGCTCACCTTTTCGTCCCCTGACCACCGGGGCCAGCAGCATCAGTTTCGTGCCTTCTGGCAGTGCCAGAACCTGGTCTACCATCTGACTGACGGTTTGCGCCTCTAAAGGCAGGTGGTGTGTCGGGCAGCGGGGAATGCCGACGCGGGCAAACAGCAACCGCAGATAATCGTAGATTTCTGTGATGGTTCCCACGGTAGAACGCGGGTTATGGCTGGTGGATTTCTGCTCAATGGAAATAGCTGGAGAGAGGCCTTCGATATGATCTACATCGGGCTTTTCCATCATGGATAAAAACTGGCGGGCATAGGCTGACAGTGACTCAACATAACGACGCTGGCCTTCGGCATACAGTGTGTCAAAGGCCAGGGAAGACTTACCGGAACCCGATAGTCCGGTAATTACAATCAGGCTGTCACGCGGCATCTCCAGGTTGATGTTCTTCAGATTGTGCGTACGAGCGCCCTGTACGGTAATCTTTTCCACAGCCTTTTCTCCGTTAGAAAGCTAGTTGATAACTTTTCGGCAAGCTGAAAAAGGCCACCAACAGGCTCTGAGACCAAACGGAGTATTATAAGTAGTCGATTGCCAAGTCTGTAGTAAAAATTGCCACATTCAGCAAAAGCATCCAGAGGTGGCCGTTGAAATACAGGCCGCCTTTGCTGTCAGTAAAATATCCGGGACATCGACAGTCCCATGTCATGGCCGCTGAATCCAGGGCCAGGGTCAGGATGTGATTGGCATAAGGGTACTCTGACACTGTGGCAACGAGGTTGTAAAGCGTGTCGGACCATGCAGGTTCACTCTTGAATTCAGCTGTTTTGGGGGTGTCAGGGCCAGTTGCATCAGGATTGATATAAGATTGGATATAACGCCAGCCATGGTAGCCGAGGCTCAGAAGGTAGTAGGTAAAAAAGAAACCCTTGGTCATTAGTCTGTCCGGTTTATGGCTGATATCCATTAATTTCCCACTGCAGGGACAGGCCTCTCTTTGCGTCCAGAGGATATTTCCCGAGTCCAGAAGTTTGTATACGTGAACTGCCATATAGGACCACATCAGCAGTTTGCGGGTAGTGAGTAATATCTGCCGTGTTTCATGGTAGGGGCTATGGGAGACCAGAATGACTGACCGATCATTAGGGTCATTTGACATGGGGAGTTCACAGTCTGTATTTTTCAACGCCTGCAGTTTTTCAATGCTATCCTTGCTTGAGATTGTACACAGGGTTTCTTTTCCCTGTTCATTAATTGTCGTGTAGCTGGCGGATATCGAGAAATTTGTGGTTTCTGAGTTGATCGTGTTAGACAGACATTGGGGAGATATGGCAAGCAGCAGGAAGAGAATGCCCGGACACCAAAAACTCAACAAACTCATGAGCTGTCCTGAAATAACTTCTCTACAGACGCTACCCACTACCCGCCGCCCGCTTCCCGAAAAGTTGGAACCACTTGTGCTTTTGCGGGCAGC
>NZ_JAHHPO010000655.1 GCF_024606365.1 Endozoicomonas sp. ONNA2 | reverse complement strand
AAGCTGGAACCACTTGTGCTTTTGCGGGCAGCGGGTGGCGGGAAGCGGGCGGCGGTTTTTTCCCGGACTGAATAAAATGATGAAGTTATTCCGGGACAATTCCTAAGGGCGAATCAATCCGGGAGGCGGTGCAAAATAAACCAGCGGCTTGCCATCAAAAGAAAAGTCAGCAATAGCGGACGATGACATCTTATAAGGAGATCCAGTCAGCCGGAACTCGGCGCTATCAGAGGGAACCTGATAACTCATGACAAAGGCTCTGCTTTGACAGGACCGTGTGCCAGAGGCCGATAGAAAGGAATGGCTCGCAGGATAATATCCCCTTCAATAGTGCGAGTGTGATTGGTGCCGGTATCAATCCACCAGGTCGGCTCGGTTGCAGGCAAGGTGCCGCCTATTTCCACCCGGTAAACGTAACCATTGGCAACGCTGGGATGAATTAAGTCACCTTGAACCACTGAAGCAGTGGGGGTAAAAGGCACGCCATATTCATCCAATGCCAGCACAAAGGTATCCCCGCCTTCAGTGAGCACTTCAAGGGTATAACTGCCATTTTCAGCGTCACTGGTTGTATTGCCGGTCACTGCCCATGAACCATCGGGCTTGTGCTCAATGGCCACCAGTTGCCTTGCTGCGGGTTGGGCCATATTGTCCAGCACTCGCTCCACCTTGCCGGTTATAGTGGCCGGTTCCCCGGTTGGCCCACCGCCACCTCCGCTGCTGCTAATTGAAAGCTCATAGACAACCACGTTATCGGGCGTGACGGGCTCACTGGCCAGCGCCCGGCCTTCTTTAAAAATCAGCAGATTTAAGGTTTTGGTGCTGTACTTTTCCGGGATTAATTGAATGTGAACATTGCCGTTTTTTACATGCTGACCGCAGATGTATTGTAGTTTTCCTACAGCAAGGGCAAACACGATCCCTTCATAAGGCACGCCATCAACGGTTAATTTTCCGGCAATCTGATTAGCATAGGCAGGGGGCTTTTCCGAGAACAAATGCCATGAAGCCGTAAACATTACCAGTCCCCTGACGTTTGAATGTAATAAGACATGGGAATACCGTTATATCGATCACTATTCTGCTTTGTTCCCCTGTATTCAATGCCATCTATATTTAGAGGCTTCAGCATGTGCGCCTTACTACTCTCATCATTGTGCTGAAGCATTGGAAAAATATTGTAAAGTCCCCGCAAACGATAAGCGTAAACTTGATTAATTATCAGGAACCAAGGGACACGCAGCTGTGCAGCCTGCTCAAAAGAAGCGATGTTTTTTCCAGCACCAGAAGCATTAGGATTATTGTCAGGCAAAATGCTAGTCAAAAAATGAAAGCAATCATCTTCAGACCATTCCTCGCCGGGCACCTGTGTTACTGGTCGAATTGTCTTGTTTGTTATGACCGCATCTGAAAAGCCATCAAAAAAAGCGGGTCTACTGACATAACTTGTCACCGTTCCCATAGTGCCTGAATACATGGTATCTGTAATTAAAGCATGACCGATGTGTGTTGCTGCCCTTCACCACCCCGATTGATATTTTCCTGAAATCTGATGTCAAAGGACTGATCAGAT
>NZ_JAHHPO010000654.1 GCF_024606365.1 Endozoicomonas sp. ONNA2 | reverse complement strand
GCAGGGCAGTTTGCTGGTACTGTTCCCGAAAGCTTCGGGGAAGCCGGGCAAAATACGACAGTTCATGAATATAATTGTATTCTTTAACCACTTCCCGAAATGCCAGACAGGTGGCATTTACGCGGCGAATATCATCGAATTCCAGATAGTCAAATATGCTGACCAAAAGTTCCGGGGGGAGTTCAGTAATACTTCTTTGCCGCAGTGGTTGTGTTTGCGCGGGGGGTGTTTGCGCGTGAAATGTTTTCGGGCTAGCCCTCGGGAATACGACAGTAGGCGGGTAATTGGAAGGTGTTTTGGCAGGTTGATTTTCAGGCCAATATGGCACCATCGCAAAGCTGGTGGCTGCTGCAGAGAGAGGGTTGCTCACTGACGTGTCCTATTCTTAACGAGTGATTACCGGTAGACTCACATCGTTAACAGACCGGCCAAAGGCCAGAAAGTTCCCGGGGCAGCCCGCATTTCCACGCAGGGCGAGATCATCAGGTTGTGAAGGCTTCAAAATACGTTTTGCCTTCAATCCGGCGTGCCAGCATCGGTTAATTCCCAAACTGTCAGGGTGATGTTTGTGATGTTGTTATTCTCAGTGCAGCTCAGGACCACCACTTCATGCTCTGATGTTGGATTGAAGTATGCCATCTGGATACCGTCTTGCCTGATACTCCCCTTGAGTGACCATTGCTTTTGATCGTTGCGCCCCAGGATTCCTACCATGTGATCGTTGCAAGTCAGTGCATGAAGGCCTGACAGGCTAAAGCTGGTGAAGGCTGGGGTGTACTCCCTGGTGATGGTTTGCATTGACCATGTCCCTGCCAGGCTCTTCTCCCAGATACAGATTTTGCTGGCCGCACCATAGCTGGTGGTCAGCACTTGACTGTCAGACGGGCTGAATAGCGCGTTTTTCACAGCGAAATCATGCTTGAGCCTTATTGCTGATTCAAGCCTTGATGGGAAACTCAACTCCGGCGAGGGACACTGGTTCAGCGACCAGTCAGACCATTTTTCCGGTCTGCGCCATAGCAGCAAATCCTCGCAAGGCATCGGACCACCAATTGTATTAGATTTAGTGAACAGGTATTTACCGGTAGAGCTGAATTGAAGCGGAAGGAACTCCGGGAAGATCACCGTCTCTTGCCACTTCCCCGATGGTTCCGGGCTGTGAATTGAGACCCGTCCGGAACTGTAAGAATTTTTGCCAACAAGCACCAGAAGCTGATCTTCCTCTGGGCTGAAGTAGGCATAATCATTGCCCCATGTTGCTAATATTGAATGCTGTGCTGACCAGACTCCGCGATCATCCAGAGATAATATGGTCGTTTTATTCACCATGCGCAGTGCCAGGTACCGCTCTGATGGACTGAACTGGATTCCACCAACCAGCAGTACTCCGGGGAAGAGGCCGGAAACCTCCATTTTCAGCCAACCATTATTATTATTTGCATTCATGCGCCAGACGATTACCGGATCGCCCACCTCACAGGTCACCATATATTTCCCTGAAGGGCTGAATTTGACCATCTGATCCGGCAAGCTTTCCTTGCCGACTTCTTCCCAACAGCTGTTAGCAGGTTGCAAGGTGTTAACGTAACCCTCACGACTGCAGGTTGACAGGCGATTGGTGCAAGCATTGAAACTTGCCTCGGTAATTACCCGACTGCCGCGGTTATCGGACCAATTCAGTGGCTCTTCTGCCCATCGCCCCTGGTCATCCCTGGCCAGAATTCGGGAGTCATCCAAAAGACGGCCATAAAACAACATATGACGACTGGACGGGCTGAGGCGAACATCAAGAGTAGCGCCGGTCATGGGAGAATATGGAGCCCTTATTTCACGTACAGGGAGAGAGACCTTGTGTCGCGCAACCAGCCGGTAAGCCGGGCGCTTTTCCATCTCCCCCAAGGTGTCAAGGCATAGTAGTGCGGGCATCTGCGGAAGGTTCTTTACTATCCTGTCCCTGAACGGTATCACTTTGTTGTTGAATGGTGCTGAAGAGGCAAATGGATGCGAACCCAGGCATTTTTTCTGCCAGGGGGCATTTTGCTGGTACTGTTCCCGAAAGCTTCGGGGAAGTCGGGCATAATAAGACAGTTCCTGAATGTAATTGAATTCTTTAACCACATCCCGAAATGCCAGACAGGTTGCATTGACGCGCCGGATATCATCGAATTCCAGGTAGTCAAAAATGATGACCAACAGTTCGGGAGGCAGTTCAGTAATCCTTCTTTCCCTCAAAGGTTGTATCTGCGAGGGTTGTATTTGCGGGGGGTGTTTCTGGGGGCTTGCCTCCGGGAGCGCAGTAGGGGGCAGGGAGGGGGTAGTTTGTTGAGGCGGATTGACAGGTATCATCGAAGCGCCTGAAGACAGAGGATTGCTCATTGTCGTACCCCAGTTATCGATCGAGTTATTTCCAGCATTTCGAGTGCTTTGACAACCATTGAATGTCAGATTTATGGACAGGCCAGGGTTCAGGAAGTTCCCGGGCAGCCTACTGGCTGTTTCAGGGTTTTGTCGGCACTGGATTACCGGAAGTTCAGACACTAAATGAATATGTTGTGTCGTATAGCAGTACCCGGAAGCATCCCGGCCCGGGGTTGGCGGGAATGAAGTATATCAGGGCTCACCGGGGGCGCTGTCCTCACTAACAGCACCATATTCCCGAAGGATCTGGACGATGTCGTCGTGTCCATTTTCAGCAGCCACTCGCAGGGCTGTATTGCCGTTGAGTTTACCGGATTTGCCGAAGGTGGAATGGACCTTTGTCCCGTGTTCCAGAAGGTATTTCACGACCGACAGATTCCCGTTCCCGGCGGCTGCAATCAAGGCTGTCCAATCCAGGGTCGATCACCATTGTCGTGTATACCGTCGATCCGGGCCCGTGCTCATGCAAATAAGCCACCACTGGGAGATGTCCTTCCCGGGCCGCCACCATCAGGGCTGTCCAGCCGCCACGTTGCGGGGCATCAACCGGCGCACCTTGCTCCAGCAGGATTGCCACAAGTGCCGTTGCGTCACCGTTAAAGGCTGCCGTTAGTGCCCTGCACATAGGGGTTAGGTTCATCGGGCTCTGCAGATTCCATGACAAGGGGCAGGGCAGTTGACTGGCAATAACAGCACGTCCGGTCTTCAAGTTCAAGGGTGTTAAACCACTGGGTAATGCAATCCAGGTCAAAGCGGTGGCCGCACTGGGTACGCACAATGTGAGAACCAAATACTCCGTGGCAGATAGGGCAGATATTATCACCATTATTATTGTCGTCTGCATTCGCCGTTTGCGAAGCAGGCATAACGGAAATGTTCAAGCAATGCCTCCCAAATTCCCATGACTGGTATGGATGGGGAATTTATCAACTGACTTTTCGCTCACCCGGCACAAGGGAAAATGCCACACTATTTTCGCTGCAAGTTTCGCTGCAAGTTTCGCTGCAAGTCCCTGTGCAAGACAGTACGACACCTGACTTATTCCTGGATTTTCACTGCAAGCAAGAGTAAGGCTAGCAAAAACTGAGAGAGTGTATTGTTTTTGGCAGATCATTGCCTTTAATCCTGCTTGGCAGCATCTCTTATTTCCCAAACTGTCAGAGTGATGTCTGGGATGATGTGGTAATTCTCAGGGTGGCTAAGGACCACCACTTCATGCTCTGATAGTGGATTGAAGTAGGCTTCCAGAATACCCTCTTGCCTGATAACCCCCTTGAGTGGCCAGTCATTTTGCTGACTGCGCCCATGGATGCTTGCCATCGAATGGGTGTAAGTCAGCACATGCAGGCCGGACAGACTAAAGCTGGGTTTGGTGGTTCGGGCGCATTGATCGGTGATGGTTTGAATTGACCATGCTCCTGCCTCGTTCTTCCCCCAGATGTAGACCCTATCGGGTGGACAACTGACCAGTAAGTGGCTGTCAGACGGACTGAACAGCGGCTTATCTACAGGGAATTCATGTTTGAGTACTATTGATGAGTCAAGCCTCGCTGTTGATGCGGCCATCAGGTGCGGCAAGTGAAGATAATTCATCGACCGGTCAGACAATTTTTCCGGTCTGGGCCATAGCCACAAATCACGGCTACCGAAGATGTTTGTATTGAACAAGTATTTGCCGGCAGAGCTGAATTCAAGCAGATAGAACTGAGGTAAGATGATAGTCTCTTGCCATTTCCCCGATGGTTCCGGGCTGAAAATTGAGACCC
>NZ_JAHHPO010000653.1 GCF_024606365.1 Endozoicomonas sp. ONNA2 | reverse complement strand
ATCGGTATTTTTTATCTCTGATGGCACCGGCATTACCGCTGAATCCTTTGGCCAAAGCCTGCTTGCCCAGTTCTCGGGGCCGACATTTCGTCACCACACCCTGCCCTATGTTAATACCCCTGAAAAAGCTGTACGGGCACTCACCCTTATTAAAGAAACTCACCAGCATGAGGCGATTCCACCTATCCTCTTTATGACGGTGTTGGATGAAGAGGTCAGCAAACGGCTGCATACCAGTGGGGCTTATATTATCGATCTCTTTGCCACCTTCCTTCCCGGCCTGGAGATGGAGTTAGGTTCACATCCGCTGTATACCGTCGGCAAGAAGCGTTCCACCACCAGCAGTGCCAGCTATCACCGCCGCATCGAAGCGGTACAGTTTGCCCTTGATAATGATGATGGCGCCCGTATCCGGCACTATGAAAAGGCCGATATTATCGTGCTGGGGGTCTCCCGTTCCGGTAAAACGCCCACCTGCATCTATCTTGGCTTACAGTTTGGTATCTTTGCCGCCAATTACCCCATTACCGAGGATGATTTTGCCAAGGGCATCAAGCTACCTGATTTTCTTCGCCCTTATAATGAGCGCCTGTTTGGTTTGACCATCAATCCGGCCCGGCTCTCAGGTATCAGAAATGAGCGGCGACCCAACAGTTGCTATTCATCGCTCAGGCAGTGTCAATATGAGGTGCAGATGGTGGAACAGATCTATAACGAGGAGCGGATCAGCTATATTGACACCACTGAATTTTCCGTCGAAGAGATTGCGACACGGATAATGGATCAGGCCAATCTGACCAGAAGGCTGAAATAACCATAAAGCATACGACAGGCCCCCTTCACAGGGTCGACATTAAGGAATTCTTCCTGGTAGAACTACTGTCCATTGTTTCTTTAGCTCCTGCGAACGAGTGCTGGCGGGTTGGTTTGTTGCCAGTCTTGAATTGGAATCACGAAGCACACGAAGAGCACAAAGAAGAGCTTTTCTTTTCCTTTGTGCTCTTCG
>NZ_JAHHPO010000652.1 GCF_024606365.1 Endozoicomonas sp. ONNA2 | reverse complement strand
AGCTGACTTCGTGGCAAATTTTTTGCGTATTTTACCCTTCAGCTGTCGTCGGTCAAGTGATTTTCAGCCTTTTGCCCCGATAATGCCTTTGCCTCTCTTTCAGATTTACCATGGGAAGTCAAGTTTTAAATTTGCCTCAAACGCCCTTAGAACTGACTCTTTTGAGTGTAAAATCCAGATGCTGGTGATGTAGTTATAAAAGGTGTCCAGCCAGCCGTCATGGTGATTCAGCTGATAGATATGTCGTATATGGGGTTCAAGCCCACTGGATGGTATCTTCATACCGGCAACAGCCACCTTGTTCGGCGGCTGTTTCCATCGGGAGTATCTGCTGAGCGGGTTATAGTCCTGTCCATGAAGAAAGCTGCCTTCAACGAAAGAGTGATGAATTCTGGCCAGCCTGTCTTCCGGCATACCTGCCAGCCAGGTTGGGTGAATACCGTGGCTGTTGAAAATGTAGGCTTGCTCAATGGTGTCGGAAATTGCCATGGCCGCCTGGGCAACAGCGCCACTGAAGGAGTAACCGGTTATCTCCAGTGAATGGTTCGGATATATCTCTTTAAGGTCATCAGCGAGATCGGTAATGTCCTGCAGGTGTTTGACCGCATCAGAACAGGGGGAGCTGACGGGGTGAGGAGGTTTTGATTGCCTGACCAGGCACTGGACAGCTTCATTGGATTTTTCCCCGGAAAGGGCAAGGACGATCTTGCTTTGACTGGGGGCGTCAGATAAAAGGTCTTCAGTCCGTTTAAATACCCTGACCCTTATATTCGAGTCTGGAAGATTGATTTGACCGATTACCTGGTGGCTGGTCTTGCCAGAATTCAGGGTTTGCTCGCCGGTGGCAATAAAATGGGACTGCCATTGCTCGGGGATGGCTTCCGGTTTTGCCACGAATTGAAAATTCATGGCGTCCAGGTACGAGAGTCTGAAAATAGTAAATATCTGTTTTTCCAGATCATCGGAGGTCAGGATTGCGTCCATTTCGGATAAATAGCTCATCAAGGCATAGGGATAGCGCTCCAATAGCAGTTCCGTGGTGGCTCGGTAATCTACGGTTCTTATGTCTGTCGGCTGTTGATTATTTTCTCCGGGCTCAGAAGTATGGCCGGGCGATGCGAAAGCACTGGTTGGCACTTCCTCAGGGGGGGGGAGTCCATTCAGCGGCCAGGGCAGATGCCTGTGACGTGGTGTCGGCAATGGCGAACCAACTGAGAATACACAACATTAAGGGGGTCTTGATTAATCGACGTATGGGGATATGATGCATGGGCTTTCCTGACCAATATTGAAAACTGGGTGTTAATACTTAAGACCAGAAAAAGAGCCTAACGTTCAATTTTAAAATTGTGGGGGATTAAATCAAAGCGCTTGATCCGCTAATCAGGGTGAAGAAAAAAAGTGATCTTTTGCCGAAGGATTTCCAAAGAGCTTTAAAAAAACTATATATTTCAATTGTTTATATTTGTATTTTGTTCCTTGTTTCTTGCTTTTGAAAAATAGACAGGTACAAACCTGCAGTATTTTAAATAAAGATTGATG
>NZ_JAHHPO010000651.1 GCF_024606365.1 Endozoicomonas sp. ONNA2 | reverse complement strand
CGGCACGACCGGCTTCCGAAGGTTTCAGCGTCTTCTGAAGTTACGGATTCAGGTAGTTGTCTGCATCATGTTCTCACGCATGCAGGCTGAATAAATGTAATCGTCCTCTGGAAAGTCAACGGCCACTATATTCACACGGTTATTGTGGCGGCGGGCAACGTTGGCGGCATAGCGTAAAAATCCGGATGGGTAGCGTAAGGTTTTGACAAATGATCGCAGGCTGGATGGCTGACCGGGGATTACCCCCTGCTTCAGATCATCAGTACTTTCTGTCAGGGTCATCTGGGTAATATGCAGTTGGTCGCTTTTACGTTGTACAAGATTGTTGGTGATGCTGTCCAGAAGTGGGTAGGGGCGATTTTGGTTATGCCAGTGATTGGACAGCGTTTCCTCGGTTGACCAGCCAGAGAATACGGCTGAATGGAGCGTTGATAACACAATCAGTTGATAGCCACTATTCTGGAATTGCTGGATACTGTGTGCCGGGGTCATCTGTGGAGGGGCAATACTGTTGCCAAAATTTTTATGTAAAACCTGAAATAATTCATCGATATCAGCCTGAATCATGCCAAAGGGCTCATGGATATGAAAAATAATGATTTCTCTGGGGTTTTCTTTCAGAAACCGCTCGATGCCCATAATGATATTATCAACGGATGCGCCCGCCAGCCCATGGACAGTGATCAGTTGGCCATTTAACTTTCTTGGACGTATATCCAGATAGCGAACACCCGCCGTTAATTGCTGATAAGTGTTTTGATCCTGGGTCACTGCCCACCATCGCACCAGCTCTTTAAATGGCGTTAACAGATAGCTTTCAGAATAATAATTAAACAACTGCTGCAAATTTGCCCACATGTGAGGGTCTTGGTCGGAGAATCTTGTAATGTCATAACTGCCGCTGTTATGGGTACCCGGAATGCATATTTGATTCAGCGGCCTGTCATGGCTTTGATAGAGTTCAGTCATCCATTGGTCGGGTTCTGGCAGCGCCTCGGTCTCGTCAAAATCCTGTACCAGATTAATACCATACAGTTCGCTGATACGCCCTGATTTGCCGAATTCGATACGTATCCCGTTTAATAATGAGGTGGGAAAGGCTTTTCTGAAGCGCCACTTTTTGAACAATCGGGACTCATGAATGATCAGGTTCTCTGTCGGCTTGATATCACGGCACCACCGCTGGCCACGTTGCAGACTCATCGGCTTGCCATCGGCAGGAAAAATCGTGCTCCCATCACTTTCAATGGTAATGCCAATGCCAACGTTGCTCGCCACAGCGGAGTAAACCTGAGAAAGTTGATTATCCAGACAAAATCGATCTTCCTGAAATCCATAGCATGATAATGTTGTTGACATTAAGATCAGGAAAACGACACTTCGGGTAACCACGGTTAATGCCTCAAGCATGGGCCTACCGATATATCGGCCCTTGATAAATGCAGTTAAAGAGTACTTGTATGATCCTACTGGATGCCGTTAAGGAATTGTCTGTAAATAACTTCCACATATTCAGATGCTCCACCGCAATCA
>NZ_JAHHPO010000650.1 GCF_024606365.1 Endozoicomonas sp. ONNA2 | reverse complement strand
AGAGCCTTTCCCGGGAAGCCTGTCAGTTTTTTCCAAATGATATATGGATTCTTCACTCTGCAGGTTGGGGCTTTCATCTTATTGGCGATGAAAAAAAAGCCGCTGAGCTGCTATTGAAAGGTTTGCGTCAGTATCTGAATCGTGATTACCCTGAGGTGAAAAGCTTTATACCTGTTGATATCCAGGGCAGCTTTGCAGCAGCCCTGGATAAACTCAAGGTTCACCCTGACATCACGCCTGGTTCATCTGCAGGCCTCAATGTGGCCGCTTATTTAAGCTCTCTGGCGCATGTGTATCGGAATTTTGATAATCATTATGATGAGCAAATGCGTTCTTTGGCTAATTGGTTGAACCCCGCCAGGGAGGCCCGTAAAAAAGAAAAACTACAGCTAGCTTTTACGCCAAAGGTAAATGTAATTACTGCGGAAGTTGACCGGGTTATCACAAGGAATATGGTTTTTGGCAGCTGATGGCAGCGGGCTCAACCCTTCCAGAAAGCAGGCGTAAAAAGCACAAGGACGGTAATAACCTCAAGCCTGCCCAGCAGCATGCCGACACTTAATAGCCATTTGGCAGCACCTGGCAGAGAGCTGAAGTTGCCTGCCGGGCCAATGACTGTTCCCAGTCCGGGGCCCACATTGGCAACGGCCGTGGTGGCGCCGGAAATACTGGTGATGGGGTCGAGATCACACAGGGAGAGTAACAGGCTCATTAAAGCAATCAGCAGGATGAAGAAGAAACAGAAACCAATTAACGAACGGAGTATGTCACTGCTGATTTGCTGGCCGTTATAGTTTTGTACAAAACAGGCTCTGGGATGAACCAGCTGCTTTAACTGGATGTTCAGCAGCTTGCCGCCAATTTGAAACCGGAAAATTTTAATGCCTCCCGCTGTTGACCCCGAACAACCTCCCACCATTAACAGGAAAAAAAACGTGAGGTTAGAAAAACCACCCCACAGGGTGTAATCACCGTAGGCAAAGCCGGTGGTGGTGATGGTTGACGTGGTATTAAATGAGACCAGAGTAAGTGATTGCACAAAGGTGTAGTCAGAGTGACAGCACAGCCAGACACTGAGAACCAGCCAGACCAACAGTAGAAAAACGATAAAGGCCTGTACCTGGGTATCCTGATAAACGCAGTTAACATCACCTCGCATGCAGCGAACAAAGAGAACAAAAGGTAGGCTGGCAAGTATCATGAAAATGGTGCTTGTCCAGATGATAAACGGACTTTTAAATAATCCCATGGAGGCATCTGAGGTGGAATATCCGCCGGTAGAGACCGTGGTCATGGCATGGTTTATGGCCTCAAAGCCGGTCATGCCTCCCAGGAAGTAAAGGTACGCGCACAGGGCAGTCATGATCAAATAGACGCTAACGATACCCTTGGCAATGCTGCCTGAGCGGGGCATGGCTTTCTCGGACCAGTCAGACGATTCACTCTGGAACAACCTCATGCCACCCACTTTGAGAAATGGCAGAACGGCAACCGCCATGACAATAAAACCAATACCCCCAAACCATTGCAGCAGTGACCGCCAGATCAGCACACTTGGAGACATATGATCCAGACCTGTCAATATGGTGGATCCGGTGGTGGTAATGCCTGACATGGTTTCAAAAAAAGCATCGGTGTAACTGATGGGGAGTTTGAACCAGAAGGGCAGTGCTGCAAAGGTGCAGACAGCCAGCCAGCAGAGGGTGGTCAGTACAAAGATCTGCCTGGGCTTCATATTAAAGTGTTCTGGTTTGAAATTGATGGTCAGTGCGCCGCCGGTAATCAGCGTAATGGCGGCAGCAGCGACAAATTCCCAGATATCAGAATCACCGGTCAGCAAGTCATAGATGACCGGAATCAGCATAAACTTGGCGATAGCGGTCAGGAACAGACCAATCACATAGAGTACCAGATGGTGGTTCATCGCTCTGCAAGGGCTTAGTGCCCTTTGTGGTTTCGAAAAAACGTTGCCTGAGCTGTCTTTTGCGACAATCTTTTAAGCAACTTATTAAAAAGCTATTAAAAAAAACGGTCAAATGCTTTTGAAGGGTAGTCAGATGCTGTTGAGTGATCGCATCTGATGAGTATTGAAAAAGTTTAGAAGCTGGTGGTGGTATTACAACCTGATCAGTGTTCTGCCGGTGACTTGTCCATTGGTAATGGCCTCGGCCAGCTCAGGCAAGGCATCCAGTGCAACTTCTGTGGCCCCGTTGCTGTAGTAGGACTCTGGGAGAAGTTCGGCAATCCGGTTCCATGCCTGCATCCGTTTTTCAACCGGACACATGACTGAATCAACACCCAGAAGTTTAACGCCCCTTAGAATGAAAGGCATTACCGTGGTTGGCAAATCAAACCCACCGGCCAGACCGCAGGCCGCAACAGCCCCCTGGTAATCAATTTGCGTCAGTACTTTGGCCAGTACGTGGCTGCCAACGGTGTCAACGGCACCTGCCCAGCGCTGTTTTTCCAGTGGGCGTGGGGGTTCAAGCAATTCTGCACGATCAATCAACCGGTCAGCCCCGATGGCCTTTAGCCAATCACTGTTTTCCGGGCGACCGGAAGCGGCGACCACAGAATAACCCAGCTGGTCCAGCAGCGTTATGGCAACACTGCCAACGCCACCGCTGGCCCCAGTGACCAGAATCTCACCTTTCCCGGGTGTAATACCAGCGTCTTCCAGAGCCATGACACACAGCATGGCGGTCAGGCCTGCAGTACCAATAATCATGGCCTTGCGGCTGTCCAGTCCAGCAGGCATGGCAACCAGGTAGTCAGCAGGTACACTGGCTTTTTCGGCCATACCACCCCAGTGGTTTTCCCCCACACCCCAGCCCGTGAGGATAACGGAATCGCCGGGCTGATAGCGGTCATCGCTTGAAGAAATTACCTGACCAGCGTAGTCAATACCCGGCACCATCGGAAAATCACGGATGATTTTTCCCTTCCCGGTGATGGCCAGACCATCCTTGTAATTCAGTGATGAATAGTCAACAGCAACAATGACATCCCCGGCTGGCAGGGTGGATTCATCCAGCTGTTCGATGCCAGCGACAGTCTTGTTGTCCTGCTGGTTCAGTACTAACGCCTTGAACATAAACGATAATCTCTTAAAAAGGCCAGGGCGGGAACTATACTCCTGCTGCTGGCAAGAGGCGAGGATTGGTTAACTACTTATGGCTGCATTATAAAGTTCGTTATGAATTTCCTCTCTGGTATAACGGACCAGTTCAAGTCGATTGATTTCAGAAAGTTGTCCATAGCATAAAAGTAACGCAGAAGCAGTTGCCGCGCAGGGCAGTCTATTCTCGGACAGTCTCCTGGCGTCAGCAGACCTCGAGTGACATCCGTTTGACAGGGCGGTTATTGTACCAGGCAACCCCACCCTTGCGGGGTCGCATCAGCCAAAAGCTGCTGGCAACGGGGATGGCCACCTTTCAAGGCCTCTTTCAGGGGGGTATTACCATAATTATCTGCAGTAGTGGGAACCACGCCCCGGTCAATCAGCTGCTGCAGGACTTCGCTATGGCCATTCTGTGCGGCCAGGTGCAGCGGTGTACTGCCAAGAATATCGGTCACATTGAGATCCACACCCTCCTGGTCCATCAACAGTTGCAGGGCCTGGGTATGGCCATACTGTGCGGCCAGGTGCAGCGGTGACCTGCCAGTATTATCGGTGGTCTTGAGATTCATGCCCTGATCAATCAGCAATTGCAGAATCCGGGTATGGCCATTGCGGGCGGCCAAGTGTACCAGGGTCTTGCCAGACTTATCGGTCTCATGGAGGTTCATACCCTTGCTCATCAGCAGTTCCAGGACCCGAACATGACCAAAATTGCTGGCCAGGTGCAGGGGTGTCATGCCGTATTTGTCAATGGCATGGAGTTCTGCCTCGCAGTCTATCAGCAGTTTCACGTTGTCAATAAGGCCACTTATGACTGCCAGATGCAGCGGCGTCCTGTTTTTCTCATCGGTGCTGTGGATATCCGCCCGATTATCGATTAACAGTTGCATCACACTGTTACTCCGCCTCTGCTCAGCAGCTGTGTGCAATGGGGTTTGTCCACAGGCATTTCTGCTATGGAGGTTCGCCCCATGTTCAATCAGACAACGGATGTTCTCTATATCTCCCGTTTCTGCGCCGTAAACGACGGCATAATGAAGGGGAGTGCCGAGTAACTCATCAACGATATTCACTTTTGCCTGGTAGATGAGCAATAATTGCAAACAATCCCTGCTGCCCTTCAAGGCGGTATGGTGCAGGGGAGTCCTGTGGTACTTGTCAGTGGAATTGAATTCTGCCCTATTATCCCTCAGAAGCAGTCGCAGATTATCGATATGGTTGCCCTTCGCAGCCATGTGCAAGGCGGTCCTGCCTTCATTATCGGCAACATTGATATCTACCCGTGGGTCAGTTAAAAGCCGTTGCAGACAGCGGCTGTTGTCCCTTGCGGAGGCCAGGTGTATAGGGGTGGAGCCGGTATTGTCAGTGCGAGCAGGATTCGCCCCGTGTTTCAGTAACACCCTCAGGCACTGGATATAGCCTCCGGCTGTGGCCAGGTGCAGCGCTGTCTTGCCCAGGTGGTCGGCGGCATTGATATCCGCAGAATGACTGAGCAGAAGTTGTGTGAGTTCCGCCTGTCCTTCCTGAGCGGCAATATGTAACAGCCTGACTCCCATACCGGTCAGGGCGTTACGAAAATCTTGCCGGGCAATACCCGGGTCCTGTGCCAATAGTGTCTGGAAAGTGTCCATATCTCCACGGCAAGCTTGTCGGCAAGCATGGAGTGCCAGCGGTTCGCAATAGGGGGAGGGTTCAACCGGTCTTGCCCCATCAACACGCACTAACGGCAGTGCTGTCAGGTGCGGACATTCAATGCAGCTTCGAAGCGCAAGGTCAATACCTAGTTGTAAATCCAGGATTGCAGTAATACATCCCAGGTGAAAAGTGCGCCCACAGCAATGAGTCCTGACCAGAGAACGCCCTTCAAAATCACCCGTTGCTGAGCCATTAATGGTTTCTTTAGCCGTTTCCAGACCTGTTGAACTGGTTTGCTGTAAGCAAAACAAAGAGCATGGGTTGACAATATTCATGGTGGTGCTTCCGAAAAATGCTGACTGGCAGCAGTGGCAAGAGAGCCTTTCACTTCACTATTATTGATTGACTGCCCGGGAGGCTATGCGAAAGCGGCGTTGCAACTCCGGACACATGGCTACAACTATGCTCCCTGCGTTGCGCCTTGCATAGTAACTGTCTACTTGGGCAGAAATATACGATTCCATTTGGCCAACTATTTATTCACCTCACATTATTCACCTCACAAAACCGATTTTTTATCCTCAATTTTTTGCCACCCTCGCTATGGGCGTTATCTCGAACAGCCACCAGAATTAATGACTTCAGCAAGTTATCAATAGAATAAGCAAGATGAATTTGAGTAATTTTTTATGAGCAATTAGGATAGCACCGTTAAAGACAAGCTGATTTTTTTTATCAAAATACCAGTTTAATGACGTTTCATTCCGAGCATGTCTGGACGTGCAATCTGTCCCGGAAAATATTATGTGCGCAACAGAGATGTTACTAAAACTGCTTATAAATCAAATAAAAAACAGTCTTTTTTGTTTAATTGCAGCAATAAGGATGGCTCCATGAAAAACCAGGCTTGCACGGTGAAAAACAGGGGAAGAACGCTATATGACAAGTTGTGGGATGCCCACCTTGTTTGTCAGCGTGATGACGGTTCTGCGTTGATTTATATCGACCGGCAGCTGCTCCATGAGGTGACATCACCACAGGCGTTTGAAGGCCTTAAGCTGGCCGACCGTCAGCCATGGCGCCTGGATGCCAATCTCGCCATGCCTGACCACAATGTGCCCACTACGTTGAATGAGCGTCAGCACGGTATTGAGGGAATTGCAGATCCGGTGTCGAAAATCCAGGTAAAGACACTGGATGACAACTGCGATCACTTTGGCATCACCCAGTTTGATATGCAGGATCAGCGCCAGGGCATTGTCCATGTGGTTGGCCCGGAGCAGGGCGCAACCTTGCCCGGCATGACCGTGGTCTGCGGGGACTCGCACACCTCTACACACGGTGCTTTTGGCGCACTGGCCCACGGTATCGGCACCTCGGAAGTTGAGCATGTGCTGGCCACCCAGTGTCTTGTGGCCAAGAAGATGAAGAACATGCTGGTCCGGGTTGATGGTTCCCTGGGCAGCGGAGTCACGCCGAAAGATGTGATCCTCGCCATTATTGGCCGTATCGGTACAGCAGGTGGTACCGGTTTTGCCATCGAGTTTGGGGGCGACGTCATTCGCAATATGACCATGGAAGGGCGCATGACGCTCTGTAATATGGCCATTGAAGCCGGAGCCCGGGCAGGCATGGTAGCGGTTGACCAGACCACCATTGATTATGTGCAGGGCAGGCCGTTTGCCCCTGTGGGAGAACAGTGGCAGCAGGCGGTCAGGGTCTGGGAAACCCTTCATTCAGACAGTGATGCAGTGTTTGATCAAGTTGTTGTGCTCAATGGCGATGAGATAAAGCCACAGGTCAGCTGGGGAACCTCACCGGAGATGGTGTTGCCGGTGGATGCCCGGGTGCCTTTCCCGGAGGATGCGCCGGATGAAACCCGCAAGGAAGGCTACGCCCGTGCCCTTGAGTATATGGGATTGACCGCTGGCCAAAAGATTACCGACATTCCTGTTGATCGGGTATTTATCGGCTCCTGTACCAACTCGCGCATTGAGGACTTGCGTGAAGCGGCAGCTGTCGTCAAGGGCAAGCGGGTGGCTGACACGGTGAAAGAAGCGCTGGTGGTGCCGGGCTCTGGTCTGGTTAAGGCCCAGGCTGAAGCAGAAGGGCTGGATAAGGTGTTTCTGGCCGCTGGCCTTCAGTGGCGTGAGCCGGGGTGCTCCATGTGTCTGGCCATGAATGCCGACAAACTGGGGCAGGGCGAGCACTGTGCATCCACTTCTAACCGTAATTTTGAAGGTCGTCAGGGTTTTGGCGGGCGAACCCATCTGGTCAGTCCGGCCATGGCGGCTGCGGCGGCCATTGCAGGCCATTTTGTCGATGTCCGTTATCAGACATCCGTAGTGTAAGGGGAAAATCATGCAGGCTTTTACCATTCATCGGGGGTTGGTTGCTCCCCTGGATCGTGCCAACGTGGATACGGACATGATCATTCCCAAGCAGTTTCTCAAGTCCATCAAACGCACCGGCTTTGGTGTCAATCTGTTTGATGAACTTCGCTACCAGGACGAAGGCTATCCGGGGCAGGATTGCGCCAGGCGTCCACTGAATCCGGATTTCGTCTTGAATCAACCCCGATACCAGGGCGTATCGATCCTGCTGGCCAGGCAGAATTTTGGCTGCGGTTCCAGCCGGGAGCACGCGCCGTGGGCTCTTGATGATTTTGGTTTCCGCTGCGTTATTGCGCCTGGCTTTGCGGATATTTTTTATAACAACTGTTTTAAAAACGGCATTCTTCCCATCACCCTGTCTGATGAGGTAGTGGAGCAGCTGTTCAAGGAAGTAGAAGCCAATGAAGGGTACCAGCTGACGGTGGATCTGCACCGTGAAGTGGTGGTTAAGCCTGATGGCGCCCAGTTGCCATTCAGCATTGATGCATTTCGTCGTCACTGCCTGGTCAACGGTCTGGATGATATTGGCCTGACCCTGCAGGATGCGGATCAGATCCGCAATTTCGAGCGGTGTTACAGGGCAGATAACCCCTGGTTGTTCACCAGTAAATAATTATAAGCGGAGCTTTGCATGAGCAAGCAGATTTTATGTCTTCCCGGTGATGGCATCGGCCCTGAAATTATGGCTGAGGCCCTGAAAGTACTGGATGCGGCCAAACTGCGTTTTGGGCTCGATATTGAAGTCAGCCATGGTCTGGTGGGCGGTGCGGCCATTGATCAATATGGTGTTCCGCTGAGTGATGAAACCCTGACGCTGGCCAGGAACTCCGATGGGATTCTGTTTGGTGCGGTGGGTGGGCCGAAGTGGGATGATCAACCCATGGCGAACCGCCCTGAAAAAGGGCTGTTGCAACTTCGCTCTGCACTGGATCTTTTTGCCAACCTTCGTCCGGCCATGCTTTTTCCGCAACTGGCCGACGCCTCCAGTTTAAAGCCAGAGCTGGTGGCTGGTCTGGATATTCTTATTGTGCGAGAGCTGACCGGGGGTATCTATTTTGGTGACCCCCGTGGCGTGCGTACCCTGGAAAATGGCGAACGGGAAGGTTACAACACCTACGTCTACCGGGAGTCTGAAATCCGTCGTATCGCCAAAGTGGCTTTTGAGGCAGCCCGAAAGCGTGGCAGACGACTCTGTTCAGTAGACAAGTCCAACGTGCTTGAAGTGACCGGTCTCTGGCGGGAGGTGGTTATTGCCGAGTCTGCCAGCTACCACGACGTTGAGCTGAGCCACATGTACGTTGATAATGCCGCCATGCAGCTGGTCCGTGCACCCAAACAGTTTGATGTGATGGTGACCGGTAATATGTTCGGTGACATCCTGAGCGACTGTGCGGCGATGTTGACGGGCTCCATTGGTATGTTGCCTTCTGCATCCCTGAACGAAAAGAACCAGGGGATGTATGAGCCGGTGCATGGTTCGGCACCGGATATCGCCGGGCAGAACAAGGCGAACCCTCTGGCGCAGATTTTGTCCCTGGCGATGTTGCTTCGCTATTCACTGGCTGATGGCTCTTCACTGGCTGATGGCTCTGCATTGGCTGATGGCTCTGCATCTGGAGAAAACATCGCAGCGGAAGCCATTGAAAAAGCGGTTAGCGATGTTCTGGATAAAGGCTATCGTACCCGGGATATTGCCTCTGATGGTTGTCAGGTGGTGGGCACTGCTGAAATGGGTGATGCGGTTGTTGACTGTTTGTTAAATGCATAATCAATAAAATATTGGCGGCTTCTGTTTTCAGCAGAGGCTCCGGGGGAGCGCAGTATGAAAAAAGTAGGTTTTGTTGGCTGGCGAGGCATGGTGGGCTCAGTTTTAATGGAGCGTATGCAGGAAGAAAACGATTTTGCCCGTTTGCAAAACAAGGGGGGCGAGCCTGTTTTCTTCACCACCTCACAAATAGGGCTGCCCGGTCCTGAGGTTGGCGTGCCGGTGGGTGGCCTTCACAATGCTCATGATATAGATACCCTTCGTGAAATGGACGTAATTATTTCCTGCCAGGGTGGCGGTTATACCGGCAAAGTCTTTCAGCCATTGCGTGACAGTGGTTGGCAGGGCTACTGGATTGATGCCGCTTCCTCCTTGCGTATGAACGACGATGCTGTGATTATTCTTGATCCCGTAAACCGTGCGTTGATTGATCGTGCGCTGAATGATGGTGTCAGGAATTTTATCGGTGGTAACTGTACGGTTTCCCTGATGCTGATGGCTATTGGTGGACTTTTTCAGCAGGATGCCGTGGAGTGGGTCAGTGCCATGACCTATCAGGCAGCCAGTGGTGCCGGAGCCAGAAACATGCGTGAGCTGATCAACCAGATGGGCTCTATCCAGAGCAATGTTGCTGCGGAACTGGCTGACCCTGACAGTGCCATTCTGGATATCGATCGCAAGACCTCTTCCCTGTTAAGAAGTACTGATTTTCCGCAGAGTGAGTTTGATGTGCCACTGGCTGGCAGTCTGATTCCTTACATTGATAAAGAGCTGGACAACGGTCAGAGTCGTGAAGAGTGGAAGGCTCAGTCAGAGACCAACAAGATTGTTGGGCGCCAGGCTTCTCCAGTTCCTGTGGATGGTGTTTGTGTGCGCATTGGCGCCATGCGTTGTCATAGTCAGGCATTGACCATCAAACTGCGGCAGGATATTCCCATGGCGGATATTGAAGCGATGATTGCCGGTGGCAATGACTGGGTATCAGTAGTGGCAAATAATCGGGAAGATACCATACGTCAGCTGACGCCTGCATCGGTCGCCGGTCGTCTGGATATTCCGGTGGGCCGCCTGCGCAAGTTGAACATGGGGCCTGACTATCTGACAGCATTTACTGTGGGTGATCAGCTGTTGTGGGGAGCGGCAGAGCCTCTGCGTCGTATGTTAAACATATTACTCCAGGCAAATAAATAGGGTTCGATAAGTAGCTGGCCATATGGAATCGAATATTTCTGGCTATTTGGGCTGGTACTATGTGAGGCACAACGTAGCCAGCTTTTCTGTAGGGATTAACGTCGGGCTGTAACGTGGCCCGACGGGGTCGCCCGGGAGGCTGTTCGAGAATAGACTGCCCTACTGCGGTCGCGATAAATTGGTCTAAAAATTCATACTTCTTCGTCAAATAGCCCCGCTATTCTCCTCAGAATCAGAAATTTTTAGCCTCA
>NZ_JAHHPO010000649.1 GCF_024606365.1 Endozoicomonas sp. ONNA2 | reverse complement strand
TTATAATCAATTGGTCAGAATGTGTATTAGCATAAAAGTTGCACTTATCTGAAAAAATTACCCATAAAGATCACCGGTGGCTATAGACATTCAAGAATAGTTTTCTGCTGCAAGATTAAGTAGCTAAATCCATTAATGAGATGAGTGTGGTATCCTCGCCCAATTTCAACAATATGGCAGCAATAATATGAGAGAAGCCGTCACCACCTGGTTTCTGGAAATGACCTCTCAGGATGACTTGATCCACAAACCAGTCACCAATCATGATTTCGTCATTCAGGAATGCCGGGTAAAGCAGTTTCAATTCAACCGCTTCCTCTACAGCTACATTGGCCAACAGTGGCAATGGACTGAGAGACTGGTCTGGTCTGATGAGCAATGGCATGACTACGTTGAAAACGATAACCTGCGCCTCTGGGTCGGCCATTTCAGAGGCAGCCCGGCCGGTTACTTTGAACTGCAAAACGTGGCAGGTGATATCCAGATTGCCTACTTTGGCCTGGCCCAGCCATTCATTGGCAAGGGTCTGGGTGGCGCTTTGTTAAGTAAAGCCATCCGGGAAGCCTGGGACTGGGGGGCAAAGCGGGTTTGGGTACATACCTGTTCACTGGATCACCCATTTGCCCTGAAAAACTATCAGGCCCGAGGTCTGAAAATTTACAAGAAAGAAACTAAATAATAAATTTCACCAGCCAGTGACTCAACAGCGTGATAATCACAATGCCCGCCAGGTTCAGCACCATGCCACTGCGCACCATGTTTCGAATAGGCAACATGCCTGAACCATAGACTATGGCATTGGGTGGTGTCGCCACCGGCAGCATGAAGGCACAGCTGGCAGCAATAGCCGCAGGGATGGCAAGAACAGCAGGGTCCATTCCCAGGGAAGTTGCCAGGGCTCCCAGAGGCGGTAGAAAGGCGGCGGTTGTTGCTGTGTTACTGGTGACTTCGGTGAGAAAAATAATAATGCTCACGACCAGGGCAATGGCCATTAGCGGGGGTACGTCCCCAAGGATGTTTAATGATCCGGCAATCCACTGTGCCAGCCCCGTTGTTCGAATCATCGCCGCCAGACTCAGGCCACCACCAAACAGTAGCAACACATCCCAGGGAAGACGCTGCATCTCTTTCCAGTTCATCAGAAACTCAAGCTTTTTCCAGCTGGCGGGCATAATAAACAAAAGAACGGTAGAGATCAGGGCAATCATAGTATCCGAGAGCAACAGTGATGGAAACACATCACTGAGCCAGGGCCGTACGATCCACGCAACAGCCGTGAGCAGAAAGATCGCTGTTACTCCCTTTTGGGGGCCACTCATGGCACCATTCTTTTTCTGCTGCTCCTTGATAGACTCTGTGACCACATGGTTTTCTTCCCCGCGCAGACGGTAGCCAAAATAGCCCAGCCAGATGCCGGTGATCGCCAGCAAAATAATGGATGCCGGCAAGCCAATAATCAGCCAGCGGGCAAAACCAATCTGTATACCGTACTGTTCCTGAAGAAAAGCCACCAGCAATGCATTGGGAGGCGTGCCGATGAGGGTACCAAAGCCACCGATCGAAGCCCCATAGGCAATGGCGAGTAACAAGGCAACAGGAAAACCCTGGCTCATCTTCCCCTGGCGACGAATCATCGTGATCACGGATAAACCGATAGGCAACAACATGATCGTGGTTGCCGTATTGGAAACCCACATACTGATCAGGCCAGTGGCCGTCATAAAACCAAGCACCAACCGCTTCTCCCCTGTACCCATAATCATCATGATTTTGAGGGCTATACGGCTGTGCAGGTTCCAGCGCTCCATGGCAAGGCCAAGCACAAAACCGCCCATAAACAGGAAAATGACCGGATGTGCATAGGGGATTGCCGCTTTGTCAATGGAGGCCAAACCCAGCATGGGTGACATAATCAGGGGGAGCAGTGCCGTAATGGCCGTCGGGAGAATTTCCACAGACCAGAACACGGCCATCATCATGGCCAGACCAGCGCAACGCCAGGCCATCTCATTCATCCCTGCCGGCGGGTCAACCATAAGTGTGAATAGCTGCAATGCAATCCCAAGCAGAAATCCTGTGAGCCAGAAGAGCGGCTTCCCTGCCTGAGAATTTTCCTGCTGCGCAGCCTCTGGAAGTAATTCCGGAGAATCTGAATTCATGGTTCGCTCCATTTGCATTTGATAAAATTCTTAGTCATTTCAACAATAAGTCGGTTGATAATTGGGGATTAACCCCATCAAACAGCAGGATTTCTGATCCACTGCTGTAATGATTCACCGTCATTAAGAGTAGACTCTGTTATAATCATTTACCTACTCTGCACCGTGGCACACGCCAAGAGCCTGATTTGACCTTACCTACCCTTACCACTAGAACGGTTGCCCGCTTTACCGATTTATCCCTGCCCGATGCCCTGCTTCAGAACCTTGACAGTCTGGGATACCTGGCAATGACCCCCATTCAGCAGCACAGCCTGCCAGAAATCCTGAAAGGCAACGATGTCATTGCCCAAGCCCAAACCGGCAGTGGTAAAACAGCGGCTTTTGCCATTGGTCTTTTGCTCAAATTGCAACAGCGAGATTTCGGCTGCCAGGCACTGGTTCTTTGCCCCACCAGAGAACTGGCCACCCAGGTTGCCGGGGAAATCCGGCGCCTGGCCCGATATCAGGAAAATATCAAGGTCGTTACCCTGTGTGGTGGCCAATCTATTGGTCCACAGATCGGTTCACTGGAGCATGGCGCCCATGTGGTGGTCGGTACTCCCGGAAGAGTTCACGATCACTTGCGGAAAAAGACCTTGTCGATCAGTCGGGTTGATATATTGGTACTTGATGAGGCGGACCGTATGCTGGATATGGGGTTTATTGATGCCATTGAAAACATCATCGGCCATCTCCCACATCAGCGACAGACTCTCCTCTTTTCAGCTACTTACCCAAGAAGTATCAGAGTTTTAAGCGAACGTTTCCAGCATCAGCCAGTTGCGGTTACTGTTGAATGCACCCACAGCCATGAGCATATTGAGCAGTTCTTCTATCACGTTGAACACGCTGACAAACCCGCTATGCTGGTCAAACTGCTGAAACATTACCAGCCTGAGTCCAGCGTGATTTTTTGCAACACCCGGCAAACCTGCAAAGCGATAGGCACAGAACTCTATGAGGCTGGCTACAAACCGGTGGTGCTGCATGGCGATATGGCACAGAAAGAACGGGATCAAATGCTGGTACGATTCGCCAATCAGAGCGCCAACCTGTTGATTGCTACCGATGTCGCAGCCCGGGGGCTGGATATAGAAAACCTTGCTGCAGTGATCAATTACGATCTGGGCAGGGACCCTGAAGTACACGTTCACCGGGTAGGCCGCACCGGACGAGCGGGTAAAAAAGGTCTCGCACTCAGCCTGCATACCCGCCAGGAGCAGTACAAGCTGGATAGAATCAGTGATTATCTCAAGGCTCCCCTGGTATTTGGCGACCCGAAGACACTCACCGGAAACCGGCAACCCGCCCTGGCCCCCATGGTTACCCTGGCCATCGATGGTGGCCGAAAGCACAAAGTCCGCCCTGGCGACATCCTCGGCGCCCTGACCGGCGATGTCGGTATTCCCGCAGACAAGATCGGCAAGATCCATATTTTTGACTTTACCGCCTATGTTGCAGTCAAACGGGAAATTGCCCGATCTGCATTGAACAAGCTGGGAGCAGGAAAGATTAAGGGTAGAAAATTCAGGGTTCGGCGTTTTTAGTAGTCATCAGCAGGCTGTCTCTTGTCAATCTCTCAAAACCTGGCCGGAACTAAATCAGGCTTCTCCTGTCCAATGTAAGGCATGAAACTCATCATCAATCCTTGGACAAGGAGGTAAATGACATGACTTCTCCGATAGCACATCCACTATTTTCACGTTCATCATCTGACCCTGGCCTCAGCACTGATCCGTGGACCAAACCAGGATCATCGCCCATGTTTAATGGGCATGGTGCCAAATTGGAACCACCATCCCAGCAGTATTTTGCTCAGCCGAAACACACACCTGCCCCGGCGCCTCAACCACAGGGCTTACCTGACAACGTCAGGAACGTTGACCCTGACATTTCTGTCAATGGGACCCCTGCAGTAACCCCACCTCCTCAAGCAAAAGATCCCGGAGCAATCGCTGAAGAGTTGCAAGCGCTGGAACATCAGGAGCTGATCAATCGCGCTAAAAATCAGCTGGAAGAAGCCGAGAAGGCCTACACCGCCTATGGCGAAAAGAACATTGCCCTCAAGGCTCGGGAAGCCCTTGATGTATTTGCCAGAAAGGCCTCGGAACTCAAGGGCCTTTGGAGTTTTGGCTTGTATACAAGTTCCGAAAAAATGGTCGCAGCCTTAAATAGCATTGTGCTACCCCCCGGTTCGCCAAAGGATCTGACTATCAGCATCGCATTTCCACCGCCCAACCATCAAGCCATCTCACTGATACCAGTAGGCGCCGGTCTCGAACAAAAACCGCCTCTAGAGATTTACAATTGTTACGTCCACGCCCTTGGGGCAATGATAAACCAGGCCCGGGAGCTTAATGCCGAAAGTGAACTTGCCCAAGCTGAAGCAAGGCTGAATGATATTCTTGAAACGCTGAAACTTATCCAGAAAGAAATCAATGAAAGAAAGCATCAGGGCAAACTCCCTTTCCCGGCTGCACAAGTTCAGTTTGAATCTCGATACTATACCCATGTAGATAAAGGCATCACGCTCAATCGACTGGTTAATGGTGAGGAATTCCCGTTTCATGAAGCCACCATCCAAGGCAACGTACCCAACCCTCAATAACCAGGAGAAACACCGGCTCCTGATAACCCCTGAGGAAGCCTGATCATCAAACGGTACCTTATTCCCGTGCCTGCACGGGAATGTGTACCGCACCCACGTCCTGCCCGTTACGAGATTATCAGCCTGTGATTACCGCATCACCGCGTAAAGCCTCGCCCAGTTACAAGCCCTGTAATCCCTGGTAGTCAAGGGTTTCAGAGCAAGAAAA
>NZ_JAHHPO010000648.1 GCF_024606365.1 Endozoicomonas sp. ONNA2 | reverse complement strand
TGGGATAGATGTAAGAAAAGTCATGGGTTATGCATTTATGACTTGAATTCAGGACCCGGTTTCACCGTCCCCACAGATATAATCCATAAGCCTGAGGATTGCATAATTCCTTGATACGCGTTCTGGTGTTTCTGGCAGCCATCTCATGGTTGCCAATATCTTAACCACCAGCGTGTCGTAACTTTCCAGACCAGACACATCCAGCTCCAATAGCTCGTCTTCTCTGGCATGATGAAGCACTGCCATTACAGCATTCAGCCTCGCTGCTTCTGGCAATGTATTCAGGCGCATAAGGTCATCGTTGAAAAGCTCGAGGTCAGTTTGTGTACCCCCTGTTTCATCCACTTTTCTCCATCTAGGAGATAGGATATCTTTTTCAACTGTGTAAACTTGAAATGGGAAAGCTCTGGTCAGAATCCTTACAATATTGAAATACCCTCGAGCGCGAGCTTGCGAGGTAGGTGTTTTCCCAAACAGATCAGCAGTGTTTACCAAATCAGCGATTGCCATCCCTGTTTTTGCCCACCAATAAAAAGAAACCGGTAACTCTGCGTCTTCCAGTTTATGCAAAGCAACCAGCAACTCGGTAATAATCTTATCGTGGCCAAAAGCAGCAGCCATATAAAACGGTGTTCTGCCGAATCTGTCTGCCGCACTCAGCACCGAAATTGTAGCTTCAGCCTTTTTGTCTTCTGAAAGACCATTCAGGGCATCAAGGAACAAGTCTACAACTTTTTTGTGTCCGGATTGTGTAGCCCGGCACAACAGAGTCCTACCATCCCGATCAGCCACATTCAGAACTAACATAATGGTCTCAGACTTTGAAGGCTCTTTCAGTCTATTCAGGGGGCGTAGTATATCAGCCAAAACCTTGGTTTCTCCGTTTTGAGCAGCGTCCAGAAGCGTGATTTTTATTGCTTTGTTAGCAATCAACAATTTCAGGCAAGTCGGCCAGCCTTTTCTGGCTGCGCAATACAGAGGTGTCCAACCGGCGTTATTCTTTTCTGTGGCCAGAATGCCAGGAGCGTTCAGTAACTCCTTGACGCACTCATCTTGGCCGTAGTAGGCAGCAGCGCAGAATGGCGTAAAGCCAGCAATATCCTTTTCATTGACCAGTATACCGGGATCGCTCAGTAACTTATTGACGCACTCAGCTTGGCCGTTAAAGGCAGCAGCGTACAAGGGCGACCTGCCATCATTATCCATTTCATTAACCAGAATACCGGGAGCGTTCAGTAATTCTTTGACGCACTCAGCTTGGCCGTTAAGGGCAGCAGCATACAGGGGCGTCCTGCCATTGTTATTCTTTTCATTGACCAGAATACCGGAGGCATTTAGTAACTCTGTGACGCACCTGGTTTGGCCGTTAAAGGCAGCAGCATAGAGGGGCGTACAGCCATCATTGTTCTTTTCATTGACTCGAATACCGGGAACTCTCAGTAACAATAAGACGCATAAGGCTCTGCTGTAAAAGCCGTAGCCATAGCAGTTATGGACAGCGAAGTGCAAGGGTGTAAAGCCATCGTTATCCTTTTCATTGACCCGAATACCGGGGACTCTCAGTAACTCTTTGACACATGAGAGGTAGTCGCCATATAAGCCGTTGTAGCCGCTGACAGCAAAGTGCAGGGGCGTGCAGCCATTGTCATCCTTCGAATTCACCCGAATGTCAGGGCAGTTCAGCAACAACTGTTTCAGGTGCTCAATGCTGCCCTCTTTCGCAGCCAAGCGCAGTAGTTTTGCAGCAAATTTCAGTCGCAAATTCAGAATGTTCCAGTCACCCTTTTGGATAGCACTCTCGAAAGGGGTCTTGCCATGAGTGTCTTTGGCATTCCAAAGCTCATGAAAGGCTGCGCCACCACCTTGTCATGCCCTCTCCAGACAGCCAGGTGGAGCGGGGTCCTCCCCCACCTGTCGGCACTATTTAAAACAGCCATAATAGACCCACAAGGCTTTTTATCCTCAGGCAGTCTACCTGGAGCAGTCAGCAGCTCCTCCACGACTTTCTCACGCCCTTCCTCGGCAGCAACACAAAGTGGGGGTACCCAACGCAAGTGGTCTGACAAGGAAACCCGGTTATAGTGACAGGCGGCCATTATCGGGGGGCATTCAGAGGGTTTGACCGGTCTTCATGTTTGATCGTGTCAGAGACAGGGGGGCTGGCGGTGGGCTTTCTGCTTTTTCGTGTTGATGGGCAGGGTGACTGTTTGGCCTTGTTATCTGGGTGATGAATGGCGCTGTCGGTGCAACCATGTTGATATAATTCCAGGTTGAAAGTCTCTTCAAGTAAAGCCTTTCGTGCATCTCTTGGTACGATCGATTGGCCTGCACCCGAATCCATCCTTTCAATGGACACGCTTCTAACAGGGGGGGGCGGTCTCTGGTCTTACCGGACTCTTGTCGTCAGATAAAGCAGTATAGCTTGCACCGGTCAGTCTGGCCTGATAGGCAATGTAAGGTGGCGTATTCGAGAGGTGGAACGGGGCCCACCTGTCGGCACTATTTAAAAAAGCCATATTAGATTCACTGGGCTTTTTATCCTCAAGTAGCTCCTGTAAACTGGCAATCCGTTTGTAGCGACAGGCGGCCAATATCGGGGCTTCATTCAGTAAGTTTAACCGGTCTTCATGTTTGATCGTGTCAGAGACAGGGGAGCTGGCGGTGGGCTTTCTGCTTTTTCGTGTTGATGGGCAGGGTGACTTTTTGGCCTTGTTATCCGGGAGATGAATGGTGCTTTCGGTGTCACCATGTTGATATAATCCCAGATTGAAAGTCTCTGCATATAAAGCCTTTCGTGCATCTCTTGTTACAATCGATTGGCCTGCACCCAAATCCACCCTTTCACTAGACCCGCTTATAACAGGGAGGGTCGTCTCTGGCCTTAATGGACTGCCGTCGTCAGATGAAGCGGTATAGCTTGCACCGGTCAGTCTGGCCTGATAGGCAATGTAAGGTGGCGTATTCATAATTAGCATGACAAGTCACAGGGGATTAAGTTCCCACCATAACTGTTGGATATTTGTATTATACTAATTTCGCCTTATAAATATGGTTTCGGGCAAGCCATTATCTTGCCAAATGACTGAATGCAGAAATGGTACTTTACCTTAATAAAACCAGTCAAAGCATGCAGGAAACCTGAATGGGTTTTAGCCCGTATTTTTCTCTATCCACATACTTAAGAGCTGTCCTGAAATAACCTGGACATTTCTATAGACGCTACCCGCTACCCGCCGCCTGCTTCCCGAAAAGCTTGAACCACTTGTGCTTTTGCGGGCAGCGGGCGGCGGCATTTTCCCGGACTGAATAA
>NZ_JAHHPO010000647.1 GCF_024606365.1 Endozoicomonas sp. ONNA2 | reverse complement strand
TTACTACCCAGTCGCCGTTATTGTCATAACCGGAAATTATCACATTTTTGGCAATGTCACAGTGCATACGCTGAATAATGATGGCTGTTGGAAGGAGGTGGCGGCGCTGGCGCACCCCCTTGAAAAATACTATCTGCCAGTGACTGCGAAGTTCAGCCCGTTGCAGGATAAAATTGTTACCTTCGACCCAAGGAATCTCAAAATCAATGTATTGCGTCTGGACAGTAACGGCCGGTGGATCCCACAACACCAGCCAAAAGAGATCAGATGCTCTTTGCAAACCCAGCTCAAGGAACCGCCCTTCGAGGCCACGAACAATTATGTACTGACCTTCAATAACAGATCAGCGACCATCTGGGGCTTTGATGAGAACAACTGTCTTGCGCAGAAAGCAGTCATGCATAGCCGTGTGACAATCAAAGCTGCCCAGCTGAGTAATGATGAGCAGCATGCACTGACCAAAGACATAGCCAAAAATGTGATAATTTCCGGTTATGACAATAACGGCGACTGGGTAGTAAAAAAAATGATCCCATGCTGCAATTATGCCGCCTTTAGCCCCTCCGGGCGTAAATTGCTGGCCCACCTGGGTCGTGACGCCTTTCTACTCTGGAACTGCAACAGTCTGTATACAGGTCAGCCCCTCAGGCACAGCGGCAGTGACAAAGCTATCTTCAGTCCCTCCGAGAATTTTCTCCTGAGCTACGGCGATCAAACGCATTTCGCTTACATTTGGGGTGATGACGGGGACGGTAACCTGACCAGGAAGGCATGGATATGTCATCAGGGGGTGATTGACCATGCTGCATTCAACGATCAGGAGGACAGTGCACTGACCCGCAGTCTTATTGATAACACTGTGAAAATCCAGAGCCTCGACAGCCAGGGCGAATGGCAGGAACAGGTGGTGGTTCAACTTAAAGGCAGAGTCGATGACTGCCGGTTTTCACCCTCAGGGCGTCTGGCCTGTGTCCTTAGCTTTACCACAGACACCGAATCCTGGATTCTTGGGCGCAATGCCGATGGCAAGTGGACGAAACATGCTGTAACCATCCCTGATGGCTACGTCCTCAGGGGTATTGAATTTAATGGGGCAGATAATCACTTTCTGACCTATGGCACCAAAGACATCCGGGAAGATCATCACAAGCCGGGTTTTGTGCAACTCTGGGGCAGGGGTGATGATGGTCAATTGCTAGAGATAGAGCTGATAACTCTGGATCATCGGGTTAGAAGGGCCACATTTAGCCCCGATAATGATCATTTTGTGATCCACTGTGCCAATGATCTAACGTGCGTCATACCGAAAGGATCTACGGCGCTGCTCTGGAAGATTCCTGCCAGAGAGACAATCTTAAACAGCGCCGGAGGTGGAAGTATCACTGAGTATATCAGCCAAGGCGGGGATACCGGGAGGCTATCCGAGAATAAACTCCCAGCTCCGTCCTTCCCACATAACTGTTTTCCGCCCCCTGAAACGTATCAGGCCAGTGATGGGCCAGCAGCCAACAGAGCCTTGCCTTCGTCGTTATCGGTAAACTTGACAAAGTTGGCAATAAAGCGCCCCGCCAGATCATGAGCCTTATGCTCCCATTCTGCCGTATCCTCATAGGTATCCTGAGGATTCAGAATACGATCATCAACGCCGACAACACTTTGTGGTACATGCAATCCGAAGAAAGGCAGCGTTTTGGTTTCAGCCTGATCGATAGAGCCATTCAGAATGGCGTCAATGATCGCCCGGGTTGCCTTGAGGGAAATACGCTTGCCGGTGCCGTTCCATCCCGTATTCACCAGGTAAGCGGTTGCACCATGGGCTTCCATCTTCTTGACCAGCTCTTCGGCGTACCGGGTTGGGTGCAGGGACAGGAATGCAGCACCGAAGCAGGAGGAGAACGTTGGGGTTGGTTCCGTGATACCACGCTCAGTGCCCGCCAGTTTCGCCGTAAAGCCGGAGAGAAAGTGGTACTTGGTCTGCTCAGGGGTCAGACGGGAGACTGGTGGTAAAACACCAAACGCATCGGCAGTCAGGAAGATCACTTTTCTGGCATGACCCGCCCTGGAAACCGGCTTGACAATGTTATCAATATGGTAGAGTGGATAAGAAACCCGGGTATTCTCGGTTTTCGAGTTATCATCAAAGTCAATTTTGCCCCGGGCATCAACGGTGACGTTTTCCAGCAGCGCATCACGACGAATGGCGTGGAAAATCTCAGGCTCATTTTCTTCTCTCAGGTTAATGGTCTTGGCATAACAGCCACCTTCAAAGTTGAACACGCCATCATCATCCCAACCGTGCTCATCATCACCAATCAAGGCACGTTTTGGATCAGCAGAAAGCGTGGTTTTCCCGGTTCCGGACAAGCCAAAGAAAATGGCGGTATCCCCCTGTTCACCGACATTGGCAGAACAATGCATGGAAGCTATACCCCTGAGCGGCAGCAGGTAGTTCATCATGGAGAACATGCCTTTTTTCATTTCGCCACCATACCAGGTACCGCCAATCACCTGAATCCGCTCCGTCAGGTTGAATGCCACGAAGTTTTCCGAGTTAAGACCGTGCTCCTGCCATTTCGGATTGGTGCATTTGGCACCGTTCATCACCATAAAGTCCGGTTCAAAGTTCGTCAGTTCATCGTCGCCGGGGCGGATAAACATGTTCTTGACGAAGTGCGCCTGCCAGGCCACTTCGGTAACAAAGCGCACGCTCAAGCGTGTTTCAGGATTTGCGCCACAAAAACCGTCAATAATAAACAGGCGCTTGCCGGACAGTTGATTGGTGACCAGTGACTTAAGATCTGCCCAGACTTCTTCAGTAATAGGCTTGTTATCATTTTTACCCTGATCCGACCACCAGATGGTATCCCGGGTTGTATCGTCTCTGACGATATATTTATCCTTCGGAGAACGGCCAGTGAAGATACCGGTATCCACCGACACGGCCCCCATTTCAGTCACCACACCTTGCTCATAGCCTTCCAGCTCCGGACGGGTTTCCTCGGCAAACAGTGTGTCATAAGAGGGGTTGTAAACCACATCAAGGACATCCTTGATTCCGACAGCAGCCAGAGCTTCCTTTACGTTTACATGGGCCATGCAAAGTTCTCCGATACGCTCAACTTAACGTTTTGTGTTATTAGATTATGGTAATTGTTGTGGCGTGCTATGTTAGGGTACTGAACCTGTTATTTAAATATAAGTAGCTAACCATATGAAATCATATTTTCTGAGCAAGTGGTCATTCATATCTGCGGCGTTACAACTTCTGTCGCATAGCCAGGGGCATGCTCCCTGCGTTGTGCCTTGCATAGTAACTGCTCACTAAGTCAGAAATATACGTTTCCATTTGGTCAACAACTTATAGCGTCCACATTTCACGCCTTTCTAACCGGGTCCGGTATAAAACGTTAAACCTTGGTCAACTTGAAAGTATTGTTCCGTGTCAAATATATCATCGGTACCAGAACAAAATACAAGCGAGCACTCTCGTTTATATCTTGCTATGAACGCATAATATTCAGGTAAAAGCCAGCATAGAACAAAAAACATAGAGCAAAGAATAAGATGTGCAATAAAACGACAATAGTCTTTTTAGTCAGAAGCTCAACTGAGTTCCTGACTGGACCGGAAGGGAGAGGAACCAGAAAACCTCAATGAATTTGGGGTTTAGCGTTAAAGATTGAATCTATATCCTCTTTACTAAAAACATATTGGTGATTGCAGAACTGGCAGTCCATGGCCACCCGACCTTCTGCTTCAATAATCGACTCAATTTCTTTTTGATCCAGAGTGCTGATGATTTTTGCGCTTCTTTCCTGAGAACAGGTGCAGACGAAACGGACAGGCTCTTTGGCAAAAATACGAACGGCCTCTTCATGAAACAGCCTGACCAGCAGTGATTCATGATCCAGCTTCAACAGTTCTATATCGCGAACGGTGTCCGCAAGGGCCGTTATGCGCTTCCAGGATTCAGTGCGAGCGTCCTCGGAAAGCTCGATACTGGCAGGCAAAGCCTGCAGCAACAAACCGCCACAGGTCTGGCCATCACAGGCCAGCCACAGCCGGGTTTGCAACTGCACAGATTGAGCAAAATAGTCTTCAAGACTGGCACACAGCGTCTCCTTTTCCAGGGGGACAATCCCCTGGTAACGCTTCCCCTTGACCGGGTCCACAGTGATCAACAGGCTTGCCTTGCCCAGCAGCTCCCGAAGCGTTCCCTCAGCAAGATCATCCCGGAATTGCGCAACTGCCCTGAAAGACCGCTGGTCTGTACACTCCACCATGAGCAACGTTAATGGCCCATCACCTCTGGCCTGAAGGGTAAGCAACCCGTCAAACTTCAGCGTGGTGCTCAACAGCAGGGCAGAGGCTACCAACTCCCCCAAAAGGCACCTGACAACTTCTGGATAATCATGGGCAGCCAGGGCATCAATATAACTGTGGTTAAGGGAGACGATTTCACCGCGAATATCGGTATTTTCAAAGATAAGGCGCTGTACTGCGTTATCAGTCCTGCTCATGAGCAACATTCCGTTCCGGGCTTGTCAGAAAACTGACGACAGCATAATAATACCAATTCCACCTTCTGAATATGAACTGCGCAGCTATTTTGAACCGCTGGATCTTCGTTGGAATTCCTCGCA
>NZ_JAHHPO010000646.1 GCF_024606365.1 Endozoicomonas sp. ONNA2 | reverse complement strand
TAGCTAAATATCCTATTATCGGGATGATCGTTCGACCGATTCTGTCGCCCTGGGTGTGCGACACATCATCTGATACCTCATCCATTTGCAATCATCTGCCAGATTCTCAATCGTTCCCTCCAAAGACTTGAGCCTCTGGCAAAGTCCAGGTTGTTGTTCCCTGTTGATAACAGGAGCACTGACACCTCCTCCAGTGAAGAAACCGGGCATGATGATGCTGCTGCTGTTTGTGAGAGTGCTTGAAAACAAACTGGCTACAATTGATAAAAATAACCAACTTGACCGCTGCATGATCATGAACCCCGAATTTATTTCATTCTACTCCCATTTGATTATTGGCTTTTTTCTCGCTGCGGCCTCATTTTATGGCATAAAGTGGCTGGCAAATTGCGGGAAAAGGGGGCAAAGGGCATTCTGGTGTCTGTCTGTCACCCTTTTGCGCAGGCCCTTGCTGACCCTGCCCTGGATGCTGTTCGTGCTCTATTCCGCCCATTACTGGCCGGGGCTTGAGCGGTCGGATGTTAATGAAACACTTGATCTGATTCAAAAACTCATTCTGACCATCTATCCTGCCTGGTTCATCTGGGAGATCAGCCTGAATATGGAAGAGGTGCTCAATTCCATGGGTGAGCGCTGGCGCGAGCGTTTGTCACCTTCAGTTCTTGCTCGTTCAGTGCAGCTGATTATCGTTGTTTCCACACTCCTGAGTCTTGCCCAGGTCTTCGGGTACAGCCTGTCAACCCTTCTGGCCTTCGGTGGTATTGGCGGTATTATTCTGGGTCTCGCTGCCAAAGACTGGCTGGCCAATTTTTTTGGTGGGTTAATGCTGATGTTGGATCGCCCCTTTACTGAGGGTGACTGGATTCGCTCACCGGACCGGTCAATTGAAGGGCATATCGAAAAGGTTGGCTGGCGCCTGACAAAAATAAGAACGTTTGATCGACGGCCAATTTATGTTCCCAATTCAATCTTTACCGGCATAGTCGTGGAGAATGCCACGCGCATGAGAAACCGACGTATGATTGAAAACTTTTCGCTTTGCTATGAAGATATCGGAAAAATATCCCGTATTCTCAGCCGGATAGATGATCTTGTTCAGAAGGTTCCTGAGGTTGACGCTCAAGAGCCCCATTATGCCGTATTCATTCGTTATGACGATTCTGGCCTTTCATGTCAGGTTCGGGTTCATATTACCAGAACCGATCGTGTTGGCTTTTTAAAGGCGCAGCAAACTATTTTGCTGCTGATTGCTGCGGTGGTTGATGAGGAAGGGGCGTTATTTGCCTATCCAACCCGAAGGATTCTTTCCGATGGGTCGATAACACAGTAGCAAATGACAATTGATAACAACGCTAATGGATATACTGATTGTTGAAGATGCCCGTGACCAGAGAATGATTCTTTCTGTGGTTTTGAAAAAGCAGGGGCATCGTGTTTTTGAGGCATCAGACGGAAATGAAGCCCTGAATGTTCTGGAAAACCATCCTGAAATCCGGATCGTCATCAGCGACTGGATAATGCCCAATATGGATGGTATAGAACTCTGTGAAGCGATCCGTAACAGTCATTTTGGATTTTATGTCTATTTCATTCTGCTAACCGGTAACTCGGATCGTGAGGCCGTGGTGGAAGGTATTAACCGCGGCGCTGATGATTTTATCAATAAGCCGGTGGATTTTGACGAGCTTGGTGCACGCCTCAATGCAGGTATTCGCATTATCGAATTAAAAGCGGCCCTTGAACATAAAATACACACCATAGAAAAGGACCTGGAGTCAGCGGCAGAGACGCAGGCCCGTCTGCTGTCTGAGCCGGCGAAAATTCAGAGCGTAGATTTTAACTGGTATTTCAAGCCAAGCCGCATTCTTGGTGGCGATATGTTTGGTTATCAGGCCCTTGATGGGGAGACGCTGGGCTTCTATCAGCTGGATGTAGCCGGACATGGTATTCCGTCAGCACTGTTTTCTTTTTCACTGAACAATACCCTGCGTGAGAACGGAGGTGGATCGGTGGTTAAGCAGTCAGTGAGCGAGCCACCTTTCTATCAGGTAAAACAACCGGATGAAGTGCTGGTGAGCCTGAATGAGCAGTTTCAGGCAAAACCTGAGGCGATGCTCTACTTCACCATAGCCTACGGGCTAATAAATAGCCGGACCGGTTCGGTGACGTTGTCGCAGGCCGGCCACCCATCATCACTGTGGTTGCAACGCGGCTCAAAATCAGTCGAAAAAATTAATTGTGATGGCGTACCGATAGGTATGATGCCGGGTATGACTTATGAAAATGTCACCATTCAGCTGCAACCTGGCGACCGACTTTTTCTTTACTCCGATGGGGTGACGGAGTGTGAAAACAATACTGGCGAAATGTTCGGTGAAGACCGGCTGGTATCTTCTCTGCAAGCGGCTTTTGATCACTCAATTGAAGCCATGATCAGCGGGGTTGAGCAGGATATTACTAACTGGACCGGAGCTGATGTTTTTGAAGATGATGTAACTTATCTGGTATTGGAGTGGCGACCATAAATCTACTGCCTTAATAATTCATGCAATGTTTATGACGCAAGGAGAGCGACATGTCATTTGAATCTAAAAGTGAATCCGGGCACACCATCGTATCGATTGATGAAACCCGGCTAGATGCTTCTCTGTCAGAGCCTCTGAGGATTTATCTGTTTGACGAGATCGACAATGGCTCCGATAACCTGGTTATTGATTTGTCCCAGGTGCGCTTTATGGACAGCAGTGGTTTGGGTGCCCTGGTAGCGGGTCTGAAAAAAATGGGAGGCGCAGGTTCAATGAAACTGGCGGGTGCCCAGCCTGCTGTTATGGATCTTTTTAGTCTTACCTCTATGGACAAGCTGTTTACCATTCTCCCGACAGTGGCCGAGGCCATTGAGGAGAAGTAAGAATGACCGACGAAAAGGGTCAGGCTGTCAGGCTTGAGATTGACAGTGAACTGGCGAATACCACTCTGATTGCCATGGCTGTGCGGGGTTTGTGCGCGATGACAACACTGTCCCCGGTGGAGGTTAATCGTGTGGAGCTGTGTGTGGTTGAGATTGTTAATAATGCTATTGAGCACGCCTACGGTAATGAAAAGGGGCATAGGGTCGAGGTTGGGGTCAGCCTTTTGCAAGCCTGCATACTGCTGACCGTCAGTGATTGGGGTAAGCCAATGGAGCAGGATAAACTGGTGAACAGGGGTATGTCTGTGGACCCTGACAACCCTGCGGCCTGGCTATGCAGCGGTAGAGGTTTGCCGATCGTCCAGAGTTTGATGGATAAAGTTGAGTATCAGACTGTTGGTGACAAAAACAGTTTTATCATGAGCAAGCAGATCAGGAGTTAGTCTGCTCACTTGTTCCGGGAGGCTGTCTGAGAATAGCGCTCAACTGGGCGTCCCCAACTGGGCGTCCCCGTAGGGAGGATTGCGATAAATTGGTCTAAAAATTTCCGATTCTGAGGAGAATACCCTGAAGGGCACAGGTAGCGGGGCTATTTGACGAAGAAGCAGGAATTTTTAGACCAATTTATCGCAACC
>NZ_JAHHPO010000645.1 GCF_024606365.1 Endozoicomonas sp. ONNA2 | reverse complement strand
ATTACTTTGTAGAGTACTGACTCATTAAAAAATAATTTTAATTTCTTCAACAGGTTGAATATCTCGATAGCATCAGGCCCCACCTCCAGTTCTCGCTTGATATTAATGAAAGCCATTCGAGTCTTGATTTGATCGATGATTTCTGATGTGTGATCCTGGCAATCACGGTTGTAGGCAGCGCCAATCATCCCGGCAATTTCTGCACCGGTATCGGCCCACTGATCGTCTGGCAGGGTCAGCAGATTTTCCAGGATTTGTAATAAGCTCAATTTAAGCTGATTGTTTGGGTCATGAGCAGCATTCACTTTTCCATGCAGTCTGTCCATTTCATGATGTAGTGCCGAGTCAGGGAGAAAGCGACGGTGGAAATCCTCCAGACATCCTTGCACATTGCTATCGATAGCTGAGGAGGCACCTGGCTGATGCCGACAGCCCCAATGCTGTTGGACTCGTCGGGTTAGTTGCCGGTTTTCACGTGCAATTTCATGTACAGTCATTCCATCCACAAGCGTTCGGTCCTCACGCAAGTTAAATATCGTTTCCTGTGCGGACCTTGCGTTCAATTCTTGTTGCCATTGATGGTCACTCACGGGCAAGGAATACAAGTGTGGATGACTTTCCAAAGGTCGGGCCAACCTGCGTTGCTGTTCCGGGGTTAACCGTTGTTGACAGCCTTCAATAAATCCGATTCCCACGTTTTCCCGCAAAAAAGAGCATTCTGGGTAAAGTGTGGCATGAACCTCATCGAGGGTACTCGTTCTCCACTCCTCTAGCCACTCTTCAATTGATCCGCCACAGGAAAAACAGAACAATTTTTCTTCTTTCAGTGATAAATAAAATCCGGCATCAGATAAATTAAAAGTATTCCTGTACATATGAGGAATATGACGCAGGAATTCTACATCCCTCCTTGCATTGTGCAAAACCAGAGAGCTTCGTCGTTCCGCCACGCTTGCCATACGTTGGTTAAATATCCCGGCAGTGGGCTCCCGGTCAAAGGCGGTGACATAATTGGCACTACACCCCGCATTAGCGGTTGGTACCGTTTTTTTAATATCATTAATTAACAGAAACGCAGCGATCCGCTCCTGTCTTTTTTTAACAAAGTTTTTAAGGTCAGCATCGGTAGCAGGGATATCTGAAACCACGTTGTATAACCTGGCATTATCACGAAAGTTTCGTAATAATGGCTGCTCCGCTAATAGCCCATCGATTGAATCAAATGTTTTATCTTCACCATTAACATGACAGGAATAGTATTGCGGTGTGTGGTCAACTCCAGAAAAAGGATGATTCTCATGGGAAACACTGCGACGTCGGTCACTGCGTGGTGCAGGTAAATGAAAGGCATCTGAACGGTCACTGCCTGATGCCTGTTCTGTCAAATGCATTCGTTCCGAAGATCCGGTCACATGTAATAAATCTATTTCATTAACCAACAGGAAAACTTGCTGAACACACTCGTTCTCAAGGATCAATGTCTTGATTTCATTATTCTCCGGAGGAATATCAAAACCAGGAAGATACTCTCGGCTACGTTCCCTGAAATTGTCTATAAAAGACTGAATCTGGAGCAATGCCCTTAACGAAGTAAACGTTTGAGCGTGGCCATCAATGGTAGCTTGATAAGTACCTGACGGCTGATTCTGATTGCCCTGAAAACCGGCAACCGGGTGATGTTCACGGTTTGGAAAATGTAAGTAAACAACAGAACCCTGATCACTTGATAAATAATTGTTTGACGAATCAATCGGCCTTACATGGTATGATTGGAATGTCGAGCCATCGGTGGTGGAACGATCACAGTTATTGGCAGGGTTTCTGTTCGCGCCAACAGTTACCCGTAAAGGCTCACTCGCTGGTAAATTATCCACCACATCCTCCTTGGTTTCATGGTTGCCGTTGGATATTTTAACGGCGCCGTATTATTGAATTGCCCACGAAATTTTAGTAACTCTCGAAAAATAGCACAAAGTTGATTGATGAAAATGCTTAAGACATCAAATGCAGCTATCAACAAAATGGTTAGATTAACTAACCATTTGAAATAACAAGTTGAAATCATGTGACGAAAATACGGAATTTCCTGAACACAGTAATTTTGAATAAACATATATAAGAGTATTTCAATAAATTCTTATCAATGGATAAATACTTTATACAACATGAGCCTATCATATCTCTGTCACCAGAATTATCAGGTTATGAACACTGATGATTTAGACCAATTCAAGCATTGTTAAGTTGTTAAAGTAGTTGGCCAAATGGAATCGTATATTTGTGGTTTAAGTGGGTGGTTATTATGCAAGGTGCAACGTAGATAGCATAGCCGTGGCTATGTTTCGGAGTTGCAACGGAGCGCGTCTGCATTGATGCAGGAGCCAGAGCAACGCAGGAGCAGTTGCCCAGAGTGACTGACAAGTTGTCATAAAGCATGATTTCATTTGGTTAACGCTGGACTAATCCATCATTGAGATTGAGGTTTATCGTTTTGATTCAGCAACCCATTCAACAACCCATTCAACAACCCCTTCAGCAACCGTTTTATGACAGGGCTTCCCAAAGTTCAGGGAATGGCATCGAACGTTCCTGGCTCGGTCATGGCGTTGCTGTTTCTAAAGCGCTTGTGGAATCATTGATTCCAATGGAAGATCCTTGCTTCAGTATTAACCCCTATAAAACACTGCAAGATATTGGGCGGCTGGCTGTAACAACCATCCTCCCCTGGAGTACCATCGTTTTCATAGCGAAAGATATCACCAATGCTTGCTCGGCGAGCGATTTGCCCGGGCCAGATGTCAAACCAGAATCACCACAGGAATCAAAAACAATCGGGGAAGCTCAGGAAAAACGACCCGACTCGAAAGACGTACCCCTTCAACAGCCATCCATGGCCCGCTATCAAGTAAGTCAGGGAGCCAAAGGACTGCTTGCACTTGGCACGCTGGCCAGCGCTTTTCACTATGCGAATTCGGAATCCATTGCCGATGGTTCAAAACCCATAAAGATTAATGATGCAGAAACCCTGGGCAAGATTGGTCGACATCCTGACTATCCACGGAACGGTACCTATCAACAGACGGCGGATATTGATCTCTCTCAACATCATCATCAATCCATTGTCAGTTTCACCGGTAATTACGATGGACAGTACCGTACCATCAAAGGCATGTCTGAGTGTTTTGTTGACACTCTGGAACAAGGCAGCATCAGTCGCCTTGGCTTTACTGATGCTACTATAGTTTCCTGGAATAAGCCTGCCGGGTTAGCAGCCTGTATTGTGAATGGCACAGTCAGTGATATCTGGGCCGAAAATGTTGATATTGTCACCGCGGGTAGGTCTTCATTCGCCGGCATCGGGGGGGGAAGGGTAGAAGTTGGAGGAACAGTTGCCAACACCACGGCAGTGAATAGCTGGATCGTAACCGCGGATCCGCAGTCTGACGCGGGCATTGGCGGGGGGAGAGTTATAGGAACGGTTGTCGATACCAAGGCGGTGAACAGCTCGGTCATAACCCTGCGTGCGGAGGCAAACGCCGGCATCGGGGGAGGGAGGGTTTCAGGAATGGTTACCAGCACTACGGCGGTGAACAGCTCTGTCATAAGCCGGGGGGACCATGCATTCGCCGCCATCGGGGGTGGGGTGGTTCAAGCTGGAGGAACGGTTGCCAACACCACGGCGGTTAACAGCCAGGTCGAAACCTATGGTAATGCAAACGCCGGCATCGGGGGGGGGACTGGTTGAAGCTGGAGGAACAGTTGCAAACACCACGGCGGTTAACAGCCAGGTCACAACCTTTGGTAATAATGCAAACGCCGGCATCGGGGGGGGACTGGTTGAAGCTGGAGGAACGGTTGCCAAAACCACGGCGGTGAACAGCTGGGTCAAAACCCGAGGTGGCCATGCATTCGTCGGCATCGGGGGTGGGGTGGTTCAAGCTGGAGGAACGGTTGCCAACACTACGGCGGTGAACAGCTGGGTCAAAACCTGCGGTGACCATGCATTGGCCGACATCGGGGGTGGGATCGTTGAAGCTGGAGGAACGGTTGCCAACACCACGGCGGTGAACTGCATGGTCAATGGTCAACTAAAAAACCATGGGAATATTTCCGTTCATCAGCTTTCAACCCTTTGCCAAAAAACAGGCCCACGTGTGTTAACAGCCAATTGCTCCTCGAGAACTGAATTTCTGGATACGTTGTATTTTTCGTACAGTGATGTTTGCCCGGTAAATGCCGCCAAGGTGTCAACAACCGCTACAGCCACTTCAGTGTCAACAGCCGCTACATCGTCAACTGCCGCTGCGGTGGGAATTCTCTTAGGTTCCCTTATGGCAGCGGGCGGATTGGGGATTGTCGGCTATTCAAGCTATCAATGGATTACTGGTTACCGGGAGGGATTGCGTGGACAGGAGCTGGCCATGAAACCACTGGCTAGTGGTAGAGAACTGGCAAGCGCTGCGGTCAACTGGGTATCACAGGGAGTTAAGGTAACCAGAGAACGAATGAATAGTCACGCAGAAACCAGCCCATAAAATGAACCAGATATAGACTGACAGAGTAACTGGGGAGGACATACGTTTTAACCAGCTATTACCAAACCCGTCGTAAAGCATCCGCTGAATGGGGCCGGGCGGTGAAAGCGGTTGTCGCAAAAGATCGAATCATACTCCTGACCGTCACAAAAAGCATAAAAGCCTTAAACTATAAACCTGAATCCGTAAGGTTTTGATTGCACCGGAAGAATTTTACCAATTTAA
>NZ_JAHHPO010000644.1 GCF_024606365.1 Endozoicomonas sp. ONNA2 | reverse complement strand
CTCGACAAGAGCACAAAGAAGAGCTTTTCTTTTCCTTTGTGCTCTTCGTGTGCTTTGTGGTTCAAAACTTCTGCTTCTTGAATTAATAGATAGATGCTTAATGTCTATCGTAAGGCCCGAGAAGCAAACCGCTTCCAGTAATCAGAAAATCACTTCCAACCAGCGACAGCGCTCCCCTTAAACAGCTCTGCAGCCTTGGCGTCAACCTCATCCGTCTGATACGACTTAACCAGGGCCAGTACGCGCGGGTCTTCCTGATTATCGTCACGGGTAACAATGATGTTCACGTACGGAGAGTCCTTATCCTCCACCAGCAGGGCATCACGGGTTGGGGTGTAGCCCGCCGGTACCGCATAGGTATTGTTGATAAAGGCCATATCCACATCATCCAGTGAGCGGGGCAGCTGCGCCGCATCCAGCTCAATAAATTGGAAATTACGTGGATTCTCTATGATATCCGCCGGTGTTGCTGCCAGATTATTCACATCGTTCAGCTTGATAAAACCACGCTGATGCAGAAGAATCAGTGTACGGCCTTCATTACTGGGGTCATTGGGAATAGCGATTTTGGCACCGTCCGGCAATTCACTGATGTTTTTCAGTTTCTTTGAATAGGCGGCAATGGGATAAACAAAGGTGTTACCAACGGCAACCAGCTTGAAGCCCCGGTCACGCACCATGCTGTCCAGGTAGGGACGGTGCTGGAATGCATTGGCATCAATACTGCCGTCCGACAGCGCTACGTTTGGGGCGGCATAATCAGAGAACTCAACCAGCTCCACAGCCACGTCATGGTCCTTTCTGGCGATGTCTGCGGCCACTTTCATCACATCGGCCTCAGGCCCCGCCATCACCCCCACCTTCAGCGGGCCATTTGGATCGTCCGACTGACCACAGCCAGCCAGCCATGCCGCTGACGCCAATACCGCCGAACTGACCAGGATTTTTACTGTTTTCAGAATATTAAAAGTCATTGATTACTCCCGAACTTTAAACCTTATAATTAATTATTCAGTGACTGCGATCATAAAACTGCTGCAGGCGATCACCCACCATCTGCAGCAATTGCACCAGGGCGATCAATACCACCACCGTGGCCAGCATGATGACTCCATCAAACCGCTGGTAGCCATAACGGATACCCAGATCCCCCAAGCCGCCGCCGCCGATGGCACCGGCCATGGCCGAGTAGCTGACCAGCGTCACCAGGGTAATGGTCATGCCATTGATCAGCCCGGGTCTGGCCTCCGGCAGCAACACCCGGGTAACAATCTGTAACGGGCTGGCACCCATGGACTGGGCAGCCTCTACCAATCCGGCAGGCACTTCGTTCAGGGCGCCTTCTGCAATGCGGGCGACAAAAGGGATCGCCGCCACGGTCAGTGGCACAATCGCTGCTGTAGTACCGATGGAAGTACCCGTCAGCAGTCGTGTCAATGGGACGATGGCCACCATCAGGATAATAAAAGGGATAGAGCGTCCAGCATTGACAATCCCCCCCACCACCTGGTTAGCAACCCGGTTTTCCACAATACGCCCTTCCCGGGTCACGTAGAGCAGAACACCCAGGGGGATACCGAGCAGAAAGCTGATGCTGCCGGAACATGCCACCATATAGAGGGTTTCCCACAGCGCCTTGAGCAACAGTGACCATGCATCAGCTGACATAACCAATCACCTCTACCTGGACCGTATTGTCGGATGAGTTATGCAAGCCTTTGAGAAACCGCAGCGACTGCTCAATGCCTTCAGGCTCACCCATAATTTCTACCATCAAAAACCCCATGGCCTGGTCATTGACCGTTTCAATATCCGCCTGCAGGATATTAAAGTCCGTATTGAACTGTCTTGCCGCCCTGGTAATCACCGGCTGCACAACCCCCTGCCCGACAAAGGTAATGCGTACCACCGGCCTGGTACCCGCGCAAGGCCCGGACTGAAACCTGGCTTCAATTTCAGCCACCGGTTTTTCATGAATCGCACTGCGCACAAACTCCTTGGCCAGATCTGTCCGGGGGTTGAGAAAGAACTGTTCCACCGCATTCTCTTCTATGATTTTTCCGTAGCTCATGATGGCCACCCGATCGCAGATGGTTTTTACCACCTCCATCTCATGGGTAATGATCAGAATGGTAATCTTCAGCTGGCGATTGATGTCTTTGAGCAGGGCAAGAATTGACCGGGTTGTCTGCGGGTCCAGCGCGGATGTTGCCTCATCGCACAACAAAACTTTCGGCTTGCTGGCCAGGGCCCGGGCAATGGCAACCCGCTGTTTCTGGCCACCGGACAACTGGGCTGGATAACTGTGTCTTTTGGCGTCCAGCCCCGTTAATTCCAGCAGGGGCAGAACGGCCCCGGCAATCCGGGATTCAGTGGCACCTGCCAACTCCAGGGGAAGGGCAACGTTGTCATACACTGTGCGGCTGGACAACAGATTGAAATGCTGAAAGATCATACCCATACTGTGACGGGCCTGACGCAATGATTTCTCACTGAGCAGGGTAAGATCCTGCCCATCCACCAGAACCTGGCCGGAAGTGGGTTTTTCCAGCAAGTTGACACAGCGAATCAGGGTACTTTTCCCGGCACCACTGGAGCCAATCACACCATAGATGGCGCCTTCAGGTACCGAGAGGTTGATTCCGTCAATGGCCTTGACCTCAGCACCACCGGCAGCAAATACCTTGGACAGGTTATTCAATTCGATCATATACATAAAAAAACCACCCTGTTGCTAGCAGAGTGGTTTCATAAGGTATTCTTTATTAGAACATTGAAACCCTTCTTTTAGCGGAATTTGTAATGCGCTCGCAAGCCAAGGTCAAATCAGCGCGTGGCGAGATAACCTATCCAAAATAGTGATTTCTGTCAACTCTCACCCAAAACCATCAAACAGCAGACACAATTGCGGTTATCCCCGAAAGACTGCAAAGAACCAGCATAATCTGGCGGATCCTTTCCTGTTCAACCTTCCCGGCGACTTTACCGGCCAGCCAGTGACCCGTTAACACAGCTGGAAAAAGGCACACACCATAGAAAAGTTGCCTGATAGATAAAAGATCATTAATACCGAGCATCACCAGCGAAATAAAACTGCCAACCACAAAAAATCCCGCCAGATTGGCCCTGATCCGGTTGCCACTTTCATTTTGTAACAACAGCGCCATCGGTGGACCACCGATGGAGGCTGCCGTGCCCAGCATCCCAGAGCACAGGCCCGCACTGAACAGAGTGAATGGTGTCGTTTTCAATTTACCGGGAAGAAAGCTGCCGACAACCGCCAACAGTACCGCGACTCCCAGCACCAGACTCAGATGCCGGATACTGACCAGGGTCAGAATCAACACCCCGATCATGGATCCGGGCACCCGACCCAACAGGGCATAGCCCATAATTGAAACATCAATCTCACTGGCATAACGTCTGGCACCCAGGGCACCAATCGCCATACCGGAAAAAATCAGCGGTCCCGGCACCAGAGCAGGATCAATGTGATAAAGAACAGGTGCGGCAACAACCGCCATGCCAAAGCCGATGGCTCCCTGGACCATAGCCCCCAGGCCAACAACCCCCATAGCAGCAACAACCTGCAGAAGTGACAGTTCCATACAACGACATCCTGGAAATTACGCCAGGCCCCAATATATTATTTTTTCGTATAAAAAATAAGAAATTAATTATAAATAGAGGCGCTTAAGGGAAGGCTGCTTCATCAAATTAACCCGACTATTTCACGGTATGAGAAAAATAAAAATTTACGGAACATTCTCATGAAATCACAGTCATATCTGTATGAATGATCAGATATGTAACATTTGTTCATTTTTCCTCAAACATTTTTTCTCAAGAGTTGTAAAACACTCTGCACGTCATGTAACTATTGATTGGATATGACTATGAAAGCTGATTTACCCCTGTCAAATGCAACATCATGGTGTTCATCCCAAAATTACCAGGAGCAAACGGCTTCTCCCGTGTTGCCCCGTGTGAACATCGGTTTATCTCAAAGGACATCGGTACCTCCAGATACCGGACTGCAGAGACGCTCTGGTATTCCAGTACATACGCAGACTTGCTTGCCTTCCTTGCGACAACGTCTGCCTAAATCGTTTCGATTGTATCGTGGCCTTAGAGAAAATGAACGCCAGATTGATACCCGGCGCAATAGCCTTGAATTGAATGGCGCCCAGGATGATCCAATCACAGCTTATAACCACAACAAAGTGGCATTGAGATCTCTGGAAACCGCTACAGCTGATAATCTCAGGGTACCCATAGCCAGACACAGTAACAGAATATACCGCTGGCTAGAGGGCAATGTCAGAGAACAAACCCAGGCAATAAATACGCTGTTGGAAGATAATCTAAGGCGCACCATTCAATCATTTGCCAGTATCGGGCCCTTGCTTCACTTCGCCGAATCAGAGTTATCTGAGTTATTTACATTACCCAACACGTTCAGTTCGTTGCAGGAATCATTATCGACACTATTTCAACAGGACCTGACCCAACACTCTGGTAACGCCGAGACTATTCAGTCGTTATACCGGTTAACTTGTTTGGTCGATGAAAAACAAAAGCAGGAACACCGCCGCTCACAGTTTTATAGCCGATTGAAGGAAATACTTGAGAGCATGACCGTTGTGAATATGCGCTTTCGTCTTGATTCCCTCAATACTATGGAGTCGTTAATCGACTTCGTTAAACATCACCACAGCAATATCAAAATCTTGTCAACTTCAAACCGTTCCGCTCTGATTAAGGATATGTTAAATACAATAGAGCGTTTACCAGAAGCAAAGGTAACTGCACAGTCACTATTTTTACTGGATGAAGCGGTTGAGGATATTTTTAAAGACAGTGCAAAAAGAATTCTCAAAAAGGCATTTTCTGTACTGGCCAATGAGGTCGACTCATTAGCCCATGCCAGAACTGCATTTAACCGAATACATCGCTATGGTCTGGGCAACGAAGAAGCTGCCAAAAAATTACTCAGCAAGATATGTGCATACATTACCCACTTTGATGCTGCACTGGATACATTTGTAAAAATCAATGATGCTAATCCCAATATTGATGATACATTCTTTGATACCTTATATGAAAAGGTGGTGTCACTTGCAGTCAGCGCCGACCATTTTTATCGGCTCAGTAAAAATCTTTATTTTCATAAAGACCACAGTGACTTTTGCCGCAAAGGTTTAGAGAAGAATCCAGATCATAGTCAACTCAAACAACGTTACAAACAACTGATTGAATATCAAATCAACCAACAACTTGACAAAGCTACTGAAACATCAAGAATTGCTTTACTTAATAAATATCAGTCCCAGATTGATGACATTATTCAATCACACGAAGACCGCTACCAGCAGCAATTTCATAAAATCACCAACAAACCACGTGCAATCTATAATGGAAAATTTGAAGAGGCCTCCACTGCATTTAAAGAGGCCGATTCCTATTTCGGATATATTCGCGGTCGTACCAGTCCTTACATAAAAAGTTTTCAAAAGCACTTGAATAAAGGCATTAAGCTTGCCTTGGATGCTATGATGGTCGCACCCACAAACGAAATGAGAGCGGACGCCAAACAATTGATCAACTCATATTATGAAAGAAGTCACTCATATTATGAAAGAAGTCACCGTACGGTAAGAGCAATTAAAAAAAAGTTTAAGAAACCAGCCCAAATAGATGAACACATCAAAAAAATAGAAGCTTATCAAACTAAAGAAAGCATATTTAAGATTAGAAAAACAGCTGCCATTAATAAGCTCAGGCATCAGCTTGAGGACAAGATGCGTAATATAACCTATGAATTCGATAATAATGCGTCCAAAAAGAAGCAAGAGTTAAATTCCTCGTTGCAGTTGCTCCATAAGGGACTTGGCAGTTATTACTCTAACTTATCTTTAACCAGCCCCACTAACCGGTATTTCTCAATAGACGGTTTTTGGATGCCGGCTCTGTATATTTCTTTATTCCTATCCCTGGAATGTTCTGGCAACATGGCTGGCGGTTATGCATATAATCTTGATAATACGAGTGATGATCTTGCTCCGAATACCCTCACTGAAAATTTATCCATGCCAGCTTCTGACTTTGCAGCTGATCCCGTGGCTATGTCTTTTGATTCAAGCCAGTTACCTGAAATGAGCATTGACCTGGATATACCTGATGTAAGCCTTGACCTGGATATACCTGATGTAAGCCTTGACCTGGATGTAGCTTCTGCAGACGATTACAGTGGATTCGATGACAGTGGACTCGATTACAGTGGACTCGATTACAGTGGATTAGATTACAGTGGAGGCGGTTACAGTGGGGGGGGCGATTACGGTGGGTTCGATTTCAGTGGGGGCGATTTCGGTGGAGGCGGTTACAGTGGGGGAGGCGATTTCGGTGGGGGCGATTTCGGTGGAGGTATTTTCTGAATCCAACTCATAAATGTATAGCCTGGGAGGCTGTCCGAGAATAGCGCCCGTAGCGAGGATTGCGAGAAATTGAG
>NZ_JAHHPO010000643.1 GCF_024606365.1 Endozoicomonas sp. ONNA2 | reverse complement strand
CCATGGGCATTTGTGTCTTTGTGCCTTTGTGGTGAAAGTCTTTTAACTAACTCGTTGCTACGGTGGGAATGCATACCGAACCACTGCGCACATTCTAATTTTCCTTTACCCACTCCTGTCAGCCATTGAACACCGGCACTCTCCCCAACATGGAGAGAAAATGAAACGCAGCGGTTAACACCCCGAACGCCACGGTCAAATAAATCATCACTGAGCCTCCCGGTGCTTTATAGCCTGTGTCCTGCTCAAGTCTTTTACGGGATTTATGCACCAGCAATGCCGGAATAATGCAAGCCCATACCGTTGCAGCAGCGCCAGCGTAGCCAATGGCAATCACAAAGCCAAAGGGAAACAACAGCGACAGCAGCAGAGGGGGGATAAAGGTCACCAGCCAGCTTTTCGTGCGCCCTGTGCTGGTATCCTCAAACCCGAAAAGGTCTGCCAGAAAATCAAATACACCAAGACCCACGCCAACAAATGAAGAGATAATGGCCGCCATTGAGAAAACATTGAGGGCACTGGTCACGTTTTGGGAGACAGTCGCTGAGCCCAGGGCGTTTAACAGCACATCCACATTCCCGTCCTGTGCAATCACAGCACCGAAATCAGAGCGAAGCAAGTTGCCAAAAATACTGATCAGCCAAAACACATAGAGCGCAAGGGCGATGGAGGTACCACCGAGAATGGCATATCCGGCCTTGCTCTCGTCACCATAATAGGCCCGTATGGACGACACCGAGTGATGATAACCAAAGGAAGTGAGGGCCACAGGCAGCATGGCCATGGCGTAAGGTGCATAACGGTCATCTGTACCGAGTGAGTCAAACAGAATGGCCATATCCACACTGGCAGCCAAGCCAGAAACCCCATAGGTAAAACTCAATACCATCAGTGTGACCAGGAACACAGAGATACGGTCAACGGCCCGTGTGGAGTGCCAGATCAGGGCAGAAAAAAGAAGTACAAATATAATGGCAGCGATTTTGCTGTTCAGGCCCAGCAGCTTATGAAAAACAAGTCCTGAAGACGTGATGTAGGCATAGAGAAGGATACCGGCAACGAAGTAAACGGTAATATTGTTGATAATGTTAACTTTTCTCCCCAACAGGTCCCGGGTAACGCTGTTAAAGGAGACTTTCAGGTCATAGTGTTTGAATGCCTCCAGTAACATCCAGCCGGAGACGGTCATGACCAGCATGGTAATAATAATGATCAGAATCGACCAGAACGTCCAGGCACCAGCCCCGGCAATTGGCAGCCCCAGCATTCCGGCCCCGACACAGACACTGGCAATGATACAGGCACCGCCAAACAGGGACGGGTCTCTGTTGTCGGTTGGCAGCGGATCAGGCCGTCCCGAATCAATCAGCGTTTTGTTGGCAGTTGAACTCTTACTCACTTTACTTTTCTGAGGTTTTAAATGGTATGTCGAATTGTGGCTATAACCTCGTTGGTCTCGTCGGCTGTATTGTAGATATGGGGCGAAAGTCGCATGCCCATGGACCGGACATCAAACTGCACCCGGGCTGCCTTCAGCGCTTGTGACACCTGCGCGTGGTTAGCAAAGTCAAGCACCAGGGTTCCCCCCCTGTTCTCTGCCTCCAGGGGAGTGACGACACTGCTCTGAGGAACACTTTCCATGATGCTCCGGGTCAGCGCCAGGTTATGTGTCCGGATCTGCCCCACTCCAATTTCATTCAGTGTGCGAATGCCGCTGGTAGCGACAATATAGGGCAGAACCGAGGGCGTCCCGCCCCAGAATCGCGAGGCATTGTCGGCATATTGAAAGTGTTTAATGTTAAATTCAAAAGGGTTCTGATGGGAAAACCAACCCACATCCATGGGGTTCAGGTGATCAAGAATCTCATCATTAATCCACAGAAATCCGGCACCAGGGCCACCGCACAGCCATTTCACGCAGGAACCCAGAACCACATCGGTCTGCCATATGGCCAGGTCTATTGGTACCACCCCGGCGGACTGGGAAATGTCCACAATGGCAAGGATTTCCCGTTCTCTGGCCAGTGCCGTGATTGCGGCCACGGGCGTCAGTCGGCCAGTATTATAGTGGGCATGAGCCACCAGGACGGCGCACACATCGCCGGTCATGAAATCGGACCATTGATCAATGTCCAGCGGATTCACCGACTTAGGCATAAAGCGCACCCGGTACCCGGCACGCTCAGCCTGCTGCATCACAAACCCCATGGATGGAAAGTCATTTTCTGTCAGCAACAGGGTGTTTCGCGGGCCCGGTTCAGGCAGGCTCATCAGTAACTTGGACAATCCGCTGGACAGATTTACCTGGGGACAGAACTGATCCTCCCTGCCATTCAACAGGGTGGCCAACTCGCCACGGAATTGATCAAACACCGTCATCCAGTCACCCCAGGCATCCGGTTCACCCTGTTCCCACGCTGCAAAAAAGTGACGTTCAACCGCACTTCGGGTGGTAACCGGCAAACGCCCGACAGAGTGGTTTAACAGATAGATACCCTGTGCCGGAACAAACCGCTGGTTATGCATGGCTCCCTCCGGCAACAGTGGTTAACGAACAGAGCAGGGTTTGCACGTCCTGGTAACGGGTTGCAATATCGTCCCTGTCGGCCGCAGTGCGCAGATCGTGGAGTTTTTTCAGCGCCGCGATCAATACCTGCAGTGGCGGCCCGCTGGCGGTTATATCCTGTTTTTCACTCAGGGCGTTGTCGCGGGCGGGCATGACGACGAAGTGTTTTACCAATTGTTCATGGTGCTGAATGGCCGTTTTTCCATGGGCTTCGCAAACGGCGAGAAACTCACCGAGGTTATCCTGATACCACTGTTCGTGATGGCTGGATTGCGGGGTCGCCAGGAATTCATCCATCAGACTCCTGCGGCGCATGCAGTCCCGCAACAATAACTGATCTTCCGGGCGCATAAACAGAAACTTGTCCACCAACAGTTGCGAATAATATGGGTCATCCGCCCGACAGACACCCAGTAGCAGATCGATCACATTAATTCCGGCAAAATCCCCCGCATTGGCCCCACGGTATTCGTTTCTGCCTACCGGGTGAGTTTTGTAATAGGGGCGCACACAATAAAAGAAACGATCGACGTCTAACACATTAAACAGGGCAGTGTTGTTGTCAAAAACGTCATCCAGTGCCTGGCGGGCAGCCACGAAAAGATCCCGGGTGACTGGGTGGGAAATGCCCAGCGGCAGGCTGTGCAACAGGGCTTCAGAGGCCCTGATATAGGCAAACACGCCCCGGGTATTGTAATCCAGAAAACACCGTTCATCCTCCAGTGACGTGAAGGTTCTGTAAACCCCGTCAATGGCTTTGTTGTGGGTTTCGAGATGGGCGGAGGCAAATCGGGGGTGCACGCCCAGGGATGCCCCCAGTTGCATTGCCAATGCTGATGCATCCTTCAGGGAGGTGTCTGAGGCATTCATAATACCGGGCAGTTCATGTCGGCGGCAGGCAGCAAGGAAGAAACCGACATTTCCCAGCAGATCGAAACCATTGTCAAAACCTTCATCGGTATTGCCTTCACGCAGTAACTGGCGGATAAAATCATTACCCTGCCGAACAAGCTCGCTTTTCAAGTGACAACCAATACCCTGCACAATTTCCCTGTGTTCCCGGGCAAAATAAAGATGCTCAAGTTCAGTATTCAAGGCTTTGAACTCATTTCTGATCCACCGATCAAAACGTTGCGATAACGCTGTTCCCACCAGATTTCTCCGAGGTTGCTAACCACTGTTCTGTTCCATTATAGATATTAACTGACCGTTGTAGACATTAACTCAGTATACGGACAGTCTATGAAAGTTAGCCCGGATATTTCATAAACTGCCCCGAATCTCGCACACGACCACATGGATGTGGGAGGTAGGGCGACGCAGGATGCCAAAGCCGGGGAATTTGTCGCTCTAAGGGATTTTGTGAGGGAGCGCCGTTACCTGGGAGTACGGTCGA
>NZ_JAHHPO010000057.1 GCF_024606365.1 Endozoicomonas sp. ONNA2 | reverse complement strand
CAGGGGCCATCCGGGCATTACTGGCCACTGACCCCTCCCTGGCGAAAGACAAGGATGAAGATGGCAGAACGGCTCTCCACTCGGCGGTACTTGAGAGCCAAACAGGGGCCGTCGTGGTATTGCTGGACATTGAGCCTTCTTTGGTCAAAGAGAAGGATAACAATGGCATGACGGCTCTCCACTTGGCTGCTCTTCCAGCTAATAGCCAAACAGGGACCACCATCCGGACATTGCTGACCTATGCCCCCTCCCTGGCCACAGAAAGGCGGAATGATGGCAAAACGGCTCTCCACATGGCGGTTAATCAGGGCTACTGCGCAGAGGCCATCCGGGCATTGCTGGACATTGAGCCCTCCCTGGCCCAAGAGAAGGATTATAATGGCGATACGGCTCTTCACTTGGCTGCTGTCAGCTTGAGTGTTAATAACCACTACATAGAGATCATTCGGGAATTGCTGGCTACTGACCCCTACCGGGCCAAAGATAAGGATAAGGATGGCAAAACGGCTCTCCACATAGCTGTTCGTAAAGGCCACACACGGATCATCCGGGCATTGTTGACCATGGTTCCCTCCCTGGCCACAGAGAAGGACAAGGATGGCGCAACGGCACTCCACGTAGCTGCCCTTCAAGGCCGCACAGGGATCATCCAATTTTTACTGACCATATATCCCTCCCTGGCCACAGAGCGAACTGACAATGACAGGAGGATTAACAATGGCGAGACGGCTCTGCATATAGCTGCTCGTCTGGGCCACAACAAGACCATTCAGGCATTGCTCGACTTCGCCCCCTCCCTGGCTGCAGAAAGGAGGGCTGATGGCAAAACGGCGCTTCACCTGGCTGCTCGTCAAGGCCACACAGAGTCCATCCGGATATTTCTGGCCATTGACCCCTCCCTGGCCGAAGCCAGGGATGAAAATGGCAAAACGGCTCTCGACCTGGCTACCTTGAAAGGTCACACCGCGTGCCAGCAACTCCTTATTGAAAATGGGGCCCATTAATCGACCTGCTTTTGATCAAATAATTAATTTTATGTGATCAGAAGATATTTCATGCCAGCCCGGGTATTTCATAATCAGAGCGGCAAAGGACAAGCGAGATAAGGAGCACGTTTGTGAAATATCGGGGCAAGGAGGCTGTCCGGGAATTGTGCCCGTCCTCGCTACGGGGACGCCCAGTCGGGCGCTATTCTCAGCCTCCTGGCCAACGGACTACACCGAGTCGCCCGGCACCGAAACAGCGACCACTGGAAATGATGAAGCTTATTGCTAACTTCAGGGTCCAGGCAATTATTATGTCTACAGAGAATTGTATTATGCAAGTA
>NZ_JAHHPO010000642.1 GCF_024606365.1 Endozoicomonas sp. ONNA2 | reverse complement strand
TCACCTCACAAAACGAAATTTTTATCCTCAATTTTCTGCCATCCTCGCTACGGGGTAGCCTGATCGGGCGCTATTCCCGGACAACCTCCTGGCCCCGCTCAAAGATCTCCGGTAAAAATGATGTGCCGTAATCCATGGGCTCCAGCTGGAAATAACTGGCCACTGTCTGCCCGATATCGGCAAAGGTTTCCCGCTGACCCAGGGAACAGGGAATCAACTTCTTGCTGAACACCAGAACAGGAATGTGCTCACGGGTATGATCCGTTCCGGGCCAGGTTGGGTCACAACCATGGTCGGCAGTGATAATCAGAAGATCATCGTCGCCCATATAATAAAACAGGTTTGGCAGCATGGCATCGAGCTGCTCCAGTGCCCCGGCATAACCGGCAACATCCCTGCGATGACCAAACGAAGAATCAAAATCCACAAAGTTGGTGAATACAATGGTTCGGTCACCCGCTTCAATCAATGCTGCACGGGTTGCTTCAAAGAGGGCAGGAATACCCGTTGCCTTTATCTTTCTGGTAATCCCCTGGTTGGCAAAGATATCGGCAATCTTGCCAATACTGACCACCTCCCCACCACTGGCCACCAGCTTATCCAGTACCGTAGGTGCCGGAGGCAATACCGAAAAGTCCCGACGGTTGCCGGTACGTTGAAAGTCGCCGGCATCATCACCGATGAACGGACGGGCAATCACACGTCCGATGTTGTATGGATCAAGAATTTCACGGGCAATCTGGCAGACTTGCATCAGACGATCCAGGCCAAACGTTTGTTCATGGCAGGCAATCTGAAAGACGCTATCTGCCGATGTGTAGACGATCGGCTTGCCCGTTTTCATATGCTCTTCCCCCAGTACTTCGAGAATACCGGTGCCAGAGGCATGACAGTTACCCAAAACCCCCGGAAGCCTGGCCTTATCGATCAACTCATCGAGCAACTGCTGCGGGAAACTGTTTTTCTCATCGGGAAAATAACCCCAGTCAAACAGCACCGGAACACCCGCCATTTCCCAATGGCCACTGGGTGTATCCTTGCCGCTGGAGAGTTCTTTGGCATAGCCATAAGCGCCGATAATCGGCATATCATTGACCATACCCTTGGGAAACTCGCCACAGGCATCCCTGGCCGCGTGAACCAGTCCCAGGCTGGACAGCTCCGGAAGGGTTAACGGGCCCTGTCGACCAATATCTGCGTCGCCATCGGCACAAGCCCGGGCAATATGTCCAATGGTATTGGAGCCGGCGTCGCCAAACTTATCCGCGTCTTCAGTGGCTCCGATACCAAATGAATCCATCACAAGGATCATTGCACGTTTCATTCACAACTCCTGAACTGCCACGGTTATGACAGTTTTTTGTAGATCAGGGAATGGGGTTGCGGCACCTGTTCCGTAACAGTGAGCGCACCGCGAAGCATGTCTGCCGCCTGGTTCCATGACGCATCTGAACGAGCATGGAGCATGGCAACCGGCCGGGAAGGGTCAATCCTGTCGCCCAACCGGCAAATGTCAGTGATGCCTGCGCCATAATCAATGGTATCAGAAGCCACTGTGTGCCCTTTGCCCAACTGCACCACGGCCATGCCCACTTCCCGGGTGTCCATGGCAGCAAGATAGCCCTCTGCCTCCATATACACCGGCTTGATGATGGCCGAAGTGGGCAGATAATCGTCATAGCGTTCAACAAAGTCCGACGGACCACCCAGGCCGTGTATCATCCTGCCGAACACGTCAGCCGCCCAACCACTATCCAGCACTGACTGCAATTGTTCCCTGGCCTGCTCAATACCACCAGCCAGGCCTGCGGATACCAGCAGCTCTGCGGATTGCGCCATAGTAATTTCCAGCAGGCGCTCATTACGGTACTCACCCGTGAGGAACTGAACCGCTTCGCGCACCTCAACCGCGTTGCCGGCAGAAGAGGCAAGACACTGGTTCATATCCGTCAGCAATGCCGTGGTTTTCACCCCGGCCCCATTGGCGACCTGAACGATACTCTGCGCCAGTTCCACCGATTGCTCGAAGGTTGGCATAAAGGCACCGCTGCCCACCTTGACATCCATGACCAGGGCATTGAGCCCTTCGGCCAGTTTTTTCGACAAAATGGATGCGGTAATCATGGCGATGGATTCCACCGTCGCCGTCACATCACGGACACTATAAATCCGTTTGTCCGCCGGTGCTAACTCGCCAGTCTGGCCGACAATAGCGACACCGGTCTCCTTGACCACTCGACGAAACAGCGATTCTGAGGCACTGGTAGTATAACCGGGAATACTGTCCAGCTTGTCCAGGGTGCCCCCGGTATGCCCGAGGCTACGACCGGAAATCATCGGCACAAAACCGCCACACGCGGCAATCATGGGGCCAAGCATCAGGCTGACCACATCGCCAACCCCACCGGTGGAATGTTTGTCCAGTATGGGGCCGGGGAGAGGGTCTGACGCCCAGTCCAGCACCTGGCCGGAATCACGCATGGCGCAGGTCAGGGCAATGCGCTCATCAAGATTCATCCCCTGAAAATACACGGCCATGGCGAAAGCACCGATCTGGCCTTCCGACACCGAGTGATCGGTCACACCGGCAATAAAACAGCGAATCTCTTGCTCGCTGAGCGCTTCACCTTCCCGTTTACGACGAATGACTTCTTGCGGTAGAAACATCATCAATACCCGCCACTTTCAGCGGCGTCCCCCTGTTTCAGACCCAGGGCAATCAGCAGATTATTCAGCAGACTGCTGGCACCTAACCGGTAGTGACGACGGGTTACCCAGCCATCACCCATAATCTCATCCGCAAGATCCAGGTGTAATGCGGCATCCTCTGCCGTCCTGATACCACCGGCAGGCTTGAAACCAACCTGAGTATTGCCACTGTCGCGGATGACTTCCAGCATGATGCGGGCGGATTCTGGCGTAGCATTGACCGGTACTTTACCGGTAGAGGTTTTAATGAAATCAGCTCCGGCAGCAATGGAAATTTCACTGGCCTTGCGGATCAGGGCAGGCTCTTTGAGTTCACCGGTTTCGATAATCACTTTCAGCAGGGCGTGTCTGGCGCCAGCACCGCAGGCATCCTTGCAGCGGCGAACCAGTTCGGCACCCACGGCTTCATTACCAGCCATCAGGGCCCGGTATGGGAACACCACGTCAACCTCATCCGCACCATAGGCAACGGCGGCCCTGGTTTCTGCGACAGCGATATCGATGTCATCCCCCCCGGCAGGAAAGTTGGTTACAGTGGCAATAGCCACGTCATTCAGGCCAAGGGAATTGAGCGTTTTACGGGCAATCGGGACGAAACGGGGGTAGATACAGACAGCTGCCGTGTTACCGGCCCCGGTATGGGCCTGGTGGCACAGCTCAATGATTTTCTCCGGGGTATCATCTTCATTCAGGGAAGTAAGATCCATCAATTGCACAGCCTGGCGGCAACGGGCATTAAGATTGGTCATAGGGCAACCCCTCTGGATAAATTGGCAATGACGGGTAGTTAAGAAAGCAATGAACGGGAAGCGTCACTTCCGTTCATTAGCCAGTGGAGCGTAAGTAGCTGGCCATATGAAATCATATATTTCTGACTCCTTGTGCCGGCACTCCCGGCAACTGCTCCTGCGTTGCTCTAGCTCCTGCATCCATGCAGTC
>NZ_JAHHPO010000641.1 GCF_024606365.1 Endozoicomonas sp. ONNA2 | reverse complement strand
TCCTCAATTTTCTGCCATCCTCGCTACGGGCGCTATTCTCGGACAGCCTCCTGGTCATGCATCTTTTCACAGACCCCCTACTATCAACATGGCCTGTTTTTCGCTAGGATGCCTCTTCGGTCCGATCATATTCAAGTACCCGCCACAATGAGCCAACTACTGACCATTACCCGCCCTGATGACTGGCATCTACACCTTCGTGATGGCCCTGCCCTGACTGAAACCGTTGCCGCCACCGCCAGAACCTTTGGTCGGGCGATTATTATGCCTAATCTGGTACCACCGGTTACGGACGCCGATCTGGCCAGGCAGTACAAGGCTCGTATTCTCGAACAGATATCCGCTGATTCGGCATTTCAGCCATTAATGACGCTGTATCTGACCGATAAAACATCCCGTGAAACCATCCTGACTGCCCATGACCGCGGCGATGTGGTTGCACTCAAACTCTATCCTGCTGGCGCAACCACCCATTCTGATGCCGGCGTAACCAGGCTTGAGCAAATTTACGATGCTCTGGAAGCCATGGCTGAGTGTGGGCTCCCATTGCTTGTGCATGGCGAGGTTACCGATGCCGACATCGATATCTTTGACCGGGAAAAGACATTTATTGACCGCCACCTGGTTAAACTGGTGGAACGCTTCCCAACCCTGAAAATCGTCATGGAACACATTACCACAGCTGATGCTGTCCGGTTCGTCAGCGAAGGGAGTGAAAACCTGGGTGCTACCATTACCGCCCATCATTTGTTGTATAATCGCAACCATATGCTGGCAGGTGGCATCAAACCCCATTACTACTGCCTGCCGATTCTCAAGAGAAACCTGCATCAGCAAGCGCTGCTGAAAGCTGCAGCAAGCGGCAACCGTCGTTTTTTCCTGGGAACCGACTCGGCACCCCATGCCATTGATGCCAAAGAGTCTGCCTGTGGTTGTGCAGGCTGCTATACAGCACCAGCCGCCATTGAACTCTATGCAGAGGCCTTTGACATGATGGACGCTCTGGATAAACTGGAAGCCTTTGCCAGTTTCCATGGCCCCGATTTTTATGGCCTGCCCAGAAACCAGGACACCATTACCCTCGTGCAAGACGACTGGACCATGCCAGAATCCATTGCCTTCGGTAACAACCGGGTGAAACCTTTGAGAGCCGGAGAAACCCTATTTTGGCGCATCAAATCATAGCCATGAGCAGAGGAAAAATCCCGCTTGTGCTTCCCCATGAAATGGATTGCTACCTGCGGTATTTTTTACAGTAAAGAGTAAGGAGAAGCCCTTGAGGGCCGATGACAGCCACTCCATGGCCAACAGATTCCGCGGCTTTCTGCCAGTGGTGATCGATGTGGAAACCGGCGGTTTTAATGCCGCTACCGATGCACTGCTGGAAATTGCAGCCACGATTATCGAAATGGATGAGCATGGTTTTATCCACCCGGGCCCATCGGAGTCATACCATATCAAGCCATTCGAAGGTGCCAATATTGAACAGGCCGCTATCGATTTCATCGGTATTAACCCCTTTCACCCGTTACGGATTGCCATGGCAGAAGAGGATGCCGTGAACAGGGTTTTCCGATCAGTGCGTAAGGCGGTAAAAAACCAGGAATGCAACAGGGCGGTGCTGGTTGGCCATAATGCGTCCTTCGACCTGGGATTTGTCATGGCCGCTGCCAAGCGCTGTGCGGTTAAACGGAACCCGTTTCATCCGTTTTCCTGCTTTGACACCGCTACACTGGCCGGTCTGGCCTATGGGCAAACGGTGCTGGCCAAAGCCTGTGTCGAAGCGGATATTAATTTTGACAAATCAGAGGCCCATTCAGCCCGATACGATACGGAGAAAACTGCAGAGCTGTTCTGTACCATTGTGAACCGCTGGAAAAACCTGGGCGGCTGGCCCTGATCGCCAATTAATGGCTGGCCTTTTTCTTGACCGGAAAAAGCCAGCCATCATCCCTGATTATACCGTATCTCTTTTATTTCCCTGCTCAAGTTCCAGAAGAAACCGCTTCATCTCCACCCCGTAGGCATAACCGGTCAGCTTACCGTTTTTCCCGATCACCCGATGGCAAGGCACAATAACCGCCACTGGATTGGCACCATTGGCGGCTCCCACCGCCCGGACCGCATTAGGTCGGCTGATGCTGTCGGCAATATCCTGATAGGAGCAGCACTGGCCATAGCCAATCTGTTGTAACGCTCTCCATACCTGCTGCTGAAAGCCGGTACCACGAAGATGCAGCGCCACTGTGAAGCGGGTCAACTCTCCGCAAAAGTATGCCTCCAACTCGTCTTTGGCTTGAGCAAGATGATTATTAATCGCCCGTTGTACGACAGGTGTTTTGTCAGCAGGATTGGCTTCTGCCTGCAAAACTTGATTATTGATACGTTTAACAGAGACAACGCCATCAGCAGATGCCTTGATATTGAGCCGTCCGACAGGTGATTCCACCCACTGACAACCGACCAGATTCTCTTTATGCATTGCATACATAGGCACTTCACCAATTTGAGTATATTTTGGGCCAGGATCTAATCATGATTCGTTCAAGTAGCCAGAAATATTTGCCGCCATGTATCTTGCTACTGTAGATTATGAAATTGAAAAATTATCATAAGCAAGAGGATTAGCCATGGACCCGGTTAATAAACGAACTTCTCCATCACCAGGGCAACATCAGCCCCGGCAAAATAAAGTTCCGGCAGCCAGTGCCGGCAAATCATATCATGGAAGGAAAACCACTATTTTGCAAAGTGGCAAGACCCTTTTTAATAAACTCATTTTCTGGCTTAAAAAATCATTAGAAATTAGAAATATCAAAGTTCATTTCGCAAACAATCGTGCTTTATCAACGACCAGTTTTAATCAACTCTGCAACAAACTTTTACAGGCGATTATTGATGGAAAAAACAAACAACTACCAACGTTACTGGACAACCTCAGATTGAGCTTGCCCGCAGAATTCCCCGGAAAAAAAGCAACAGAAATTGAGACTGATGAAATCATGAAACTCTTTGAACGTTGGTCTGCGCAATTTACCGATCCTGCACTGGCAAATTCACTGCGCGAAGATCTGCGCAACCCGGAATCCAACATAAGAAAGACATGGACTTCACAACGAGCACTTTTAACTGAAGTAAACGACTTTTCACTTCAAACCTATCATCGCCTTAATGATATCGAAGTACTCATTGGAAACTTGGCAATAAATTTATTTCCTGACAACATTGAAGAACTGATGCAGGCTGTCACATCCTGTGAAAACGAGACAAAGTCCTCACATTTCTATCAGCAATTTACAAAAAATATCATAGCCCCCGAAGGTGAAGCGGCCAACGTCAAAACCAAATCAATAACAAAATCCCAAAGGGTATGAACCAGAGTCTCACATGGTTTTTCGGTTCAAAGGCAGGAAAAGAAGAGAGGCCTTCTGGCCCGCTCCAGGAAGCTGTCCGAGAATAGCGCCCGACTGGGCGTCCCCGTAGCGAGGATGGCAGAAAAT
>NZ_JAHHPO010000056.1 GCF_024606365.1 Endozoicomonas sp. ONNA2 | reverse complement strand
GAGCGGCAAAGGACAAGCGAGATCGGGAGCACGTTTATGAAATATCCGGGTTAGCTTATTTAGCCAGGCAGCCAGTCTTTTTCGTGCAGCGGGCTGCGCTAAAACCTTCATATTCATTGCCAAAATTCCCATGACATGGCATTCATGACCTATACTCCAGCCGGTTTGTGACAGCATCCTCTGGCATTGGTTCACAAGATCAGAGAACCAGAATCATCATCTGTTCTTCTGTCTGACTAAACTCAATACCCCGGGCTGTCCCCAGTCAATATCATCCTGATACGCTCCGGGACTGATCAACAAAAGCCTTTTGCTTCACTGGGTGATGGCTCAGAAGTTGCGACAGGGGTCGCAGGCGATTGCTGGAGATAACACTGAAGCTCTTAAAAAAACATCAGTAGCATCGGGAGGTCAGCACTATGAGTAACCTGTACAAAACGGACTTTTATCAGTGGACCCGTCAGCAAATTGATTTACTGAAAAAAAACAAGTTCCGGGCTCTGGACCTGGAAAACCTGATTGAGGAGGTAGACGACCTTGGTCAGGAAAAAGTCAACACGCTGGAAAGTCATCTGACCCGGATACTGGTCCTTCTGCTCAAATGGCAGATCCGAACCTTCAAGGAAGACCTGGATACCTTGAATCGCTGGTATCGCAGCTGGTTTATGGTGATTGATTACAGCCTGGAAAAAGAACGGGCGATCGTTAAACGACTATTGACCAACAACCCCAGCTTGTACGGACTTTTGGATGAGTCTCTGCTGGAATGTTACCCCATTGCCTGTCGGGATGCTTCCCGGGAGCTGGAGGTCCCGGAAGATCAGTTCCCGGATACCAACCCGTGGACCATGGAGCAGATTATGACGGATGGGTTTCCGTCAAGACCGGAGTAGCTTATGACATACTCCCACCAGGCGGATGGCCGCCCCACCGCCAGGCAGCTGTGGATGGGGGCTTTGTTCGACCCGTATTGAGAATACTCAACACCTCTCGCTATAGAGCCTGCGCTGACAGGACTATCTATCAGGGGAACCCTTTACGAATCTGCTGTGTCCCGGCAAGTCAGCTTTACCGCAATAGCAGGCAATGGCACTGACTTAAGAGTGAAAGCCTTGCCCTACGCAGGCTTTAAGGCACCCTGCGATTTGAACCACAAAGCACACAAATGCCCATGGCGCGTGAAAATATTTTGCGCCACCCTC
>NZ_JAHHPO010000640.1 GCF_024606365.1 Endozoicomonas sp. ONNA2 | reverse complement strand
CTGGGATAGATGTAAGAAAAGTCATGGGTTATGCATTTATGACTTGAATTCAGGCTGGGAAAAATCCTGAAAATCTGCGGGATCAAAGCATGCGGGAAGGTCAGGGTGAATGCGCGGATGAAGATCCGGGTATTGGTCATCATAGCGGTTGCAAATTTTCATGGCAGACCTGAAATCACACACAACTTCAAATCTTCCGACTTTCAAAACCGGCCAACCATAGGAGATATAGGTTGCCGATTTTTTCAGGGACGCTGGCCAACGGCTGACAATCTCAGCCACTTTTTCCCGGTCTGGCCACGCAGCGGTGAAATGATCGTTAATTTCCCGGGCCACACGTTTTTGCAGCGTCTCGGCGAACTTCATAACCTGGCTAGACAGACCGGCCTTACCTTTAGTGCCGGGCGTTTTGTCGATCGCTTCATCAATGGCATTGAGTGCGGTGGTTATATCAACGGATCTGGCGTCAAGCTCCTGAACCATGTTATCGACGGTCAGTGGATCAATGGCCCGTTGCTGCAGGGTTGTTTCTGCGACTGAGATATCCTGATCAGAATACCCCCGGATTTTCAAGTGCTGGCGCTCATGTAAACCGATTGTGGTTTGCCTTGTGTCGAAGGGTGCTGCTTCTGCAGAACAGGAAGCTGCATGATCTGACGACATTGGTAGTTGATCTGCTGAGGTAATAAAGTGTGAAGCTGGTGGTAATGGTGACCGGGTGGGAATAGCCATAATAAGTACCTGAGATAGACAAACATGAATTACCCAATTGATCAATTCAATCAATTGTCTTTTCGTCAGACTTTCAGATCAGAATTTAGTTCCCGGTATATTCAGGCAATGTGTTTGGCGCCCTTTGGCTCCGCTCAGGATGAACGCAGATCAAGCCTGAATCGGGACGTTGATGCAACGCTGTTTCCAGGGAAAACAGAGGCCTGCCAGATTGGGCTCCTGGCATCTTGAGTCAAGACCAGGGCGATAGAATCGGCCTTACGATCGTTCCAATCAAGGCTAATTTAAAC
>NZ_JAHHPO010000639.1 GCF_024606365.1 Endozoicomonas sp. ONNA2 | reverse complement strand
TTAGTAAATAGATTAAATCTGTTCTGGTTTTCTGCTCTCTCAGGTAAAGTGCATGACTTTGTTAACTATTTATACCCGTAGTTATACCCGTAGACTTTTATGGGATACATTGAAAGAAGGATTAAACGCGTTGAGAGCCATTAAAATTCTGTCGCTGATAGCACTGTTGACGGGGTGTACAGGAATACCCGAAGGCGTTACACCGGTAAAGCCATTTGAGGTTAACCGCTATGCTGGAAAATGGTATGAGATAGCCAGGCTGGATCACCGCTTTGAGCGAGGCCTGTCCCATATCACCGCAGAATACTCTAGCAACCCTGACGGCAGTATTCGGGTAATCAACTCAGGTTACTCTGCGCAAGCCGGTAAGCGTCAGCAGGCCGAAGGTAAGGCAAAATTTGTCAGAGAACCTGATGAGGGATATCTGAAAGTCTCTTTTTTTGGCCCCTTCTATGGCTCCTACATTATTTTTGAGCTGGATCAGAAAAACTATGAATACGCCTTTATCTCAGGGAATGATAAAGACTACCTCTGGCTGCTGGCCAGAACCCCCACCGTCAGTGATGAGGTTAAATCGAACTTCATCAACAAAGCCAGGGCACTTGGGTTTGCTACTGAACAATTGATCTTTGTTGATCAGAGTAATCCTCTGCATTCGCACCTGCAGGGGGAATAGTGTATATCCCTGCCATCACCGCTCTCTCCTTGTCCATTATCTGCGGGATTCAGTACTGCTGGTCGTGTTTTTATATCATTGTCGTTTAGTTTATGACGCAAGTCACAAATTCATTTAAGTTATGGAACAGGTTGCAGAAACGCGTTCCATTTTGCCGCTGAAGTATGAGATTCTGTTTATTGCTCGATGGGTGCCGGGTTTGATACTCACATAGCCCATCTTTGTACTCTGCAGTCTTTATTAAGGGGTATCCATGCTAAAAAAAAACAAAACTGGCATTCATTCTCGGAACTATGATTGCATCCGGCGCTGCTCAGGCGGCTTTGCCGCCCACACCGGTCCTCGGGTGGGGTGATCACAAATATGCATTGGTGGAGGTCAGCCAGTCTGCTGTCGCTTATAAGGAACTGGTGACGGTTCATGACGGGGTGAATATTGAGGTGACCCGGGATCTGCCCTGGGGCACAGCAGCGGACACTGAAGCTAAAATATTATTTGATGGCGACGTCCAGTGGAGCGGCACTGCTGGCGCAAAACAGGCATCATTCCCAGTGTCCAAAGGTGGCAAGTGGGACATGACGCTGCAGTTTTGTAATGACAGCGGCTGCTCTACCTCAGCACCCAAACCGGTAGTGGTTGCCGATACCGATGGCGCTCATCTGGAGGCTTTGCCGGTTTCCTGGACCGAGTTCCATAAACCTTATGAGAATAAAACCGGCAAAGTGATGGGTACCTATTTTGTCGAGTGGTCAGTTTATGGTCGTAACTATCCCTTCGATAAGGTACCCGTGCAGAATCTGACCCATATTCTCTACGGCTTTGTTCCTATCTGCTCTGAACAACACAATGACTCCCTGAAATCCATTGACGGTTCCTGGGAAGCCCTGCAAAAAGCCTGTGCCGGTACCCCGGAGTTTGAAGTGGCCATTCATGATCCATGGGCCGCCTTGCAAAAAGGTTTTGGTCAGGAGGGGGCTACTACCTGGAGTGATCCCTACAAAGGTAACTACGCGGCGATGATGGCGGCGAAAAAGACCAATCCGGACCTTAAAATCCTGCCCTCCATCGGTGGCTGGACGCTGAGTGATCCGTTCCATCAGTTCCATAATGAAGCAAACCGGAGAACATTCGTTAACTCTGTCGAGAAGTTCCTGCGCACCTGGAAGTTCTTTGATGGTGTGGACATCGACTGGGAGCACCCGGGTGGTAAAGGTGCCAATCCAGCCCTGGGCAATCCTGAAACTGATGGTCCACTGTATGTCACCCTGATGAAAGAGCTGCGTGAAATGCTGGACCGGCTGGAAGCTGAAACCGGCCGGGAATACCAGCTGACCTCCGCCATGAACGCTGGCAAAGATAAGATCGACGTGGTCAATTATAAACAGGTGAGCCCTTACCTGGATTACCTCTTTGCCATGACCTACGACTTCTACGGTGCATTTAATGTCGTCAATCTTAACCACCATACCGGATTGTATGAGTCATCCATGAACGATATGGGTGAAAACCGCTACTTCAGCGACAACGGTATTCAGGAGTATGTCAAGTCAGGCATTAATCACGACAAAATTGTTCTGGGTGTCGCACTGTATGGCCGTGGCTGGGAAGGCGTCAGTAATCTGAAGGAGGCTGGTAATCCCTTTAGCGGTACCGCTACCGGTGGTATCAAGGGCACCCGGGAAAAGGGCGTGCTGGATTATCGTGATATTTATGAGAATCATGGCGAAGCCCGGGGCTTTGTCTACGGCTATGATCAGCAGGCCGAGGCACCTTACCTGTGGAAGGCGTCAACCGGTGAACTGATCACCTACGATGATCCTTCATCGGTTCAGGCCAAGGGGCAATACGTGCTTGCTAACAATATGGCGGGCCTGTTCTCCTGGGAAATTGATGCGGATAACGGCATGCTCACCAATGCCATGCACGAGTCTCTGGGGCATGGAGAAGGCACCACCGAGCCTGGAAACCGCGCACCGGTGGCACGTGCAGGTGTTGATCAATCCGTCACAGGTCCCGTGGCAGTCACGCTGGATGGCAGCAGTTCCTTCGATCCAGACCGGGATGCCATTACCGGCAGCAGACAGTGGGTGATCCCTTAACATTGGTGGATGCAACCGCTAAAACAACGACGATTGTCGTGCCGGGGGTAGATGCAGAAAAAAAGTACACCTTTACACTGACGGTGACTGATGCAGAAGGTTTGTCAAACACCGACAGCGTGGTGATTACCAATAAACCGGAGCAACTGAACACAGCCCCTGCGGTGACCATCTCCCCAACGACTTATGTTGATGAGCAGACCCGGTTTACCCTGACAGCCAACGCCCGGGATGCTGATAACGATATTCTGACGTACAGCTGGAGCGTACCGTCAGTGTTCACCATCCGTTCTGAGCTGGAAAATAAACTGGAGCTTCAGGCACCTGCTGTTGATGCCAATGAAACCCATAACATAGTGGTGACTGTTTCCGATGGCGATGCCCAGGCCAACGCGACCACGGTTGTTCACGTTGAGAACGTTGCCGGGGTGATACCTCCGGGTGACTGTGATGTGACGGATCCCAATGCCAGCAATTATCCGGCGTGGGATGCCACCACAATCTACACCAAAGAAACGGTCAGCCATAAAGGTCTGGTGTATAAAGCCAAATGGTGGATACAGGGTTCTGAGCCTTCACCCTCCAACGAAGCCTGGCAGCTGATCAGTGATGTTGAGCTTGGCTGGCAGCCCGGAATTGCCTGTAACGGTGGTACCCAGGTCAACCACAACGGCCTGCGCTGGGAAGCCAAATGGCATTCCAGGGGTGATGAGCCGGGTGTCGCGGATGTGTGGGTGAATGTTGGACCTGCAACCTGTGACTGATTGTTTACTGTTTGTTTCTTTAAATTAGCAAGCCATCGACTAACACCGCCGGGTGTTCAAACCCGGCTTATGGGCAGGGCAGAATGGGCAGGATGCCCAGATCAGGCTGTAAGTAGCTAACCATATGAAATCATATATTTCTGGCTCCATAATGAACATTGAGATCGTCTGATGAAGAATTACCTGTTTGTAATAATGCTTGGATAGGAGTCTGTGCCGTAAAAATTTTGAAGAATTATTTATGTCAAAGTCCCCGGAAGACTGGCAGGCAGCTTCCAAAGTAACACAGTACCGTGTTTTGAATTTCCCCGTTTATCCCTATCTGTACATTGGATCAATAAGTGATCATCATCAGGGCTAAATTTGGCCGATTCAACGGAGTAATCCAGTTTTATCTGCTCTTTTTCTGCCCATTGACCATCATCATCAATGCCCCAGAGTTGTACAAGACCCGGCTGGTGTTTGTTTTTCCGATCTATTTTGTTGCCATAGGTCAGAAAGTGGTTTTCCAATCCATTAAAATCTCCACCTTTAATGGAGTAGCCATCAACACGATTTGTCATCGCCTGTTTCATCCACTGGCCATTATTGTCGCGCCCCAGGATACCTGCGGTTCCATCCTTGCTGATGGTGTAGGCACGGAGGCCTGAGCGGGAAAACCGGGCATCGAGAACAAATTTTTGATGTTCAACCACCAACTCTCCTTGCCGCTTGCCCTGACTGTCCAGGCGCTGAATTTTTACCACCTTGCCACAAGCCCGGGTCAGCACACTGTCCTCCCGGGCGTTGAAGGCCGCTTTGTTTGTCCCCTCCTGGTGACTGACCCTTGCTCTCTCAACCAGATTGCCTTCCTCGTCATATCCCCAAATGCAGACGAAATTCGATTCAATACCATAGCTCAGAAGAAAATTCTCTGAGGGGCTGAAGAGTGCATTGTCACTGCCGCTGTGCACAAAGGTCTGAACGTTATCGAGCCGATCGCTGCTGCAGTCCCAGAGTTTAAATTTGTCATAGAGCAGTTTTATGAAGCCTTCGTTTTGCTCGTTGTCTTCGGGGTCCTGACCATCAGCCAGCGGGTCATCCGTAATGTTGCAGTCCTGAGGTTTATAGAGATGGGCCAGTAATTTGCGCCCGGAGGGGCTGAACCGGACATTGGCGCAATCCTGAATTTCAGTTTTCACGACCCAGGAACCGTCATCGTCATAACCAGAGATTATCGCCCTGCGGTTTGAATCAAGACTCAGTGCGTACTGCCCGGAGGCGTTAAAGGACGCTTCGCCAACAACGCTGCTGACATAGTCATTGCGGGCCTTTGAATAATATTCAGGATGACAGGCCTCCCCAATCTGCGACCACTTGCCATCCACATTACAACCCATAAAGATGACCTGGTTACCACCGAAGACCACTGCATGCCGCTCATCATCACTCATCTGGGTACCCCCAATACCCAAACTGCACTCAATGACCTTTTTTTCCTCAAGGCAGTTGCTGTCATCATTAACCGCCCAGATGGTCGCTGTTAACCCCTGGTCAGTCAGTAAATAATGGTCTGTGGCCTTGAAGGACGGTTGCCCCCAGTGCCGTTGATGACTGATCCCCTGAGGCTGGGTCAGCGGGATCCATTGGCCGTTGCTATCCTCACGCAGTACCTTGATTTTGTCGGCCCAAAAATCGTAAGTCATAATCTTGTCCTGCCGGGGGCTAAAGCCTGCTTTGACCGCCACAAAGTCTTCGCCATTAGTGTAGGGGCTGTGCTCAAGCACCACCGCCTCCTCCCAGAAGCCATCGCTGTTCAGCTTGCTCACCGTGACATAGCCATCGCAGCTGATACTAAGGAACCTATTTTCCAACCGGTTGAATTCGAAACCAAAGGTATTCCCCCTGGCCTTTCCATGGTAGAACTCCCAACCAAGGGTATCCCCCCTGACCTCTCTATTCTGCGACCAGTTGCCATCCTCAGTTTGTCGCAAAATGACCAGGACACCATCGTCATTTCTGTCGCAACCATTGATAACCAGGTTCTTGCCCGTGGGGCTGAACCTGGCATTGCGGATAAATCGACCGAAGTTGATCACCTTTTCGAGTTCCAGATATTGGTTCTGGCACTGGAAAATGTCAGGCTTCTTTGCATCAATTTTTGCGTCACTCCTGGCATTAATTGTGCCCGATTGACTGTTCATGGGGGCAACGCCCTGTAACGGCTCACCCTTGACAGAAACTGGTGAGTCGTTATTAGCGGCGGCATCAGGAAGCTTTGCTGTCAACGCTTTTTGGCAGGCAGGTCCAGTGTCAGCCCCATCCGACGACGATGAGCTGTCAGAGTCGTATGATGATGATTCGGTGCCAGAGTCATCCGTTGCTGAATCGATTGAACTGGCCTCTGACTGCGGCAGCATGGGATTATTCTGATTGCTGACATTACGTTCATCGATTGAGGTGGTGAACGTAGATTCTGGTGGTGAATCCATTGTCAGCTGAACCAGGGATTCGTTCAGCGACGATTCAGGGATTTCTGAGATTTGTTTGTTATATGCAGCCCCAACTGATGTATGCGATGGCTTCAGATCATCAAGTGACTGCCTTTCACCGGTTACCATTCTGCTTACGGCTGCACTGCCTGACGCTATTGGTTGCATGATAACTCCAGATATGTTGACACAATGGTCAAATTTTACGGCTATGGCAGGAATACTTTATTTAGCGGTACTTTAAGTTTATTTACTTGTCCTTTATTACTTGTTTGGCCATTCACCAATGGTGTAGATAGGTAAATTTGCCCAAAGTTCCCGCAACAAAGGATTTTTTGTTCAGAGTCATAAGTGCGCGTTGATTGATGCAGCCTGTTCCATTGGCAAACGGACCAATTATTCAAGACATTACCAGCGAAAAATCTTCCGGCTAGTGAGCTGTTCCCTGCACCGGACTGGCAGGAATCTTCCAGAGTAATGCAATACCGGCTTCTGATAGGAAAAGCCCCCGTAGATCATCGTTGCAGTGAATCACTAAATGTTGATTATCGGGGCTGAATTTGGCCTGTTGAACAGGAAAATCCAGTGTTATCTGATCTCTTGTTACCCATTTGCCATCAGCATCAAAGCCCCAGAGTTGCACAAGGCCGGGTTGTTGTTTGTCCTGCCGGTTTATTTTGTTGCCATAGGTCAGGAAATGGTTTTCCTGTTCATTAAAATGGGCTCCACT
>NZ_JAHHPO010000638.1 GCF_024606365.1 Endozoicomonas sp. ONNA2 | reverse complement strand
CCATTGTTCCGCCGGTTTTTCCGCCAGAAGGAGAAGTGGTTTCGGGAGTACTCGAAGCCATCCGGGTTCAGGCAGGGCACCATGTACAGGGTATTGCGGGTCAGGGCGCTTAATAAATCCGGGTCTGTCCGGTAGTTGGCAATGACATGGCGGATAAAGCGGGTGGCCAGCTCAATGCCGATCCATTCCCGGGCATGGATCGTGCCGGTGTAAAGCAGTGCCGGTTTTTGATCCGCGTAGGCTACATCACGGGAAAGGGTGACCAGCATAATGGGACGTCCTTCACCGGTTTCGCCAATGCTCTGCACACGGATCAGGTCGGGATGATCGCCCATCGCCTGTTGCAGGAATTCAATGGTTTCCTGATAGGAAATGTATTGCTGTTTCATAGGGATAGATACTTGTTGTTATTCGGGAAAAAAGCCGTCAGGCAGGTATCGTTTAACAAAACGGTGCCTGCCCGCAGCGGGATAGCCACAACCGTGGTTTAGCTGGAGGCGCCCTGAAATCAGGGTGTCCCTTAATGCAGGCGAGTCGTTTGCAGACCAACCTCAACGGCAACAGCAACCTCCGTTACCTCCTCGGCACCCAGTTCAGCTGCCTGAATCTCCCGGATGCCGGGCTGCAATGGCGGTGTTACCCGGGGGCGATAATTATCCTGCCGATTCCACTGCTCACTGGGCCACTCTTCACCACAGAGCGGCTCGGTACCCAATAATGGGTAGTCATCGACGCTTATCCGGTGAAAGGTCTCGCCGGTATCGGTCATGGCTTGCGTATCGTGATGGCGGCCAAAGGTGATATGGCGCATGACACGCAGTACCGACGATGAGATTTTGCCCAGCTCTTCCCAGTTATACAGGGGAATATTCGGGTAAGGCTTCCTGCCAAACGTCAGTTCCGCCATCAGGTATTGGCCAATCCAGTCACGGATGTACGGGAATGCGGCAAAAGCGGTGGCACATTCCAGTATCCGGTATTCATCATCATGGCTGACGGCAATATCACAGGCCCAGTATTCGGCATTGGCGGCCTTGGAGGCACGCACAGCCAGGGCCAGTGCTTCATCCGGTACGCCCTGATAATCCATGGTGCCACCCTGGGAGGTGTTGGTCAGCCACTCGCCCTTCGGTGGCCGACGCCAGAAGGCACAGACCGGCTTGTGGCCAATGAGCATGACCCGGATATCGGCCTTCATGGGAATGAAATCCTGAAGGTATACCGGGTAGTAGCGCTTGCGTCCAAGCAGTTCCAGGGCTTCTGCTTTGCTGTCTACCTTGTGAACGTAATACCCACCGTAATTGGAGGGCCCATAGGAACGTTTGATGATCTTGGGAAAAGAGGTCTTGCCCAAAAAGTCCCGTGCCTCGTCCATCTCATAAAAGATTCGGGTAGCCGGTGCAGGAAGCTGATACTTCTCACAAAAGTGCGTGACATTCTCCTTGGACTTATTGGCAAACTGGCTATCCAGAGAGGGGATAAACCGTACCTCTGGCAGCTCTCTGGCAATATCCCGGAAGGTCTCGTAAGCGGTGGCCGGAATATTGCCGATCAATACCTCAATCTTTTTACGTTTTACCTCATTGATAAAACGCTGTTTGTCATTGCCCCAGTGATAGACAACCGATTCAATCCGGTCAGGCCATCCCCTGAAGTTGGATTTATCAAAAAAACGCAAGACATGGTCAAGGTATAACAGACCGATAACCGGACGTTTTGCCTGGCGGTGATCAAACCTCATGTTCAGTGGTTCCTGTCAGCTCAAGTCCAGTGGTTTGTGCGGTGCCAATCAACTGTTTAACGGTGACCTTCCGTTCGATCATGTCAACGATCTTCGCGATTTTACGGTCATTGAAGTCGATGCCAAATGCTTCCTGGTCCGGTGTCGCAAAGGCTGGAATACCATTGACTTCCAGTACCACGTACTCTTCACGATCCCGGTCGTAAATCAGGTCAACCCCGGCAATTTCCAGGCCGGTAATTCGGGCGGCTTTCAGGGCCAGGGAAACC
>NZ_JAHHPO010000637.1 GCF_024606365.1 Endozoicomonas sp. ONNA2 | reverse complement strand
GCAAATGTTCCCTGCGCCAGTGTTGCTCCCGTAACAGCCGCAGGCTGGTCAGGGTTGCCGATGCTACCGCCGGTGGCAGGGAGGTGGTGTAGATGTAGGTCCGGGCAAACTGAATAAGTGTCTCGATCAAAGCGTCACTGCCCGCGACAAATGCACCGTAAGTGCCAAACGCCTTGCCCAATGTCCCCACCAGCACGGGCAACTGTTGCTGGTCCAGGCCACAAGCTTCGGCAACACCGCCGCCAGTGGCTCCCAGGAAACCAAAACCGTGGGCATCATCCACCATCAACCAGGCCCGGTGTTGCCCGGCAAGTGCCGACAGCGCCTTTACCGGTGCAACGTCGCCATCCATGCTGAACACACCATCGGTGACGATCAGCTTGCGTCGGGCGGGGGTTTTCTGAAGTCGGTGATCAAGGTTATCCACATCATTGTGCAGATAACGCTGGAACCGTGCGCCCGACAACCGCCCGGCATCCAGCAACGAGGCATGGTTCAGGCGATCATGAAACACCCCATCCTGCTTGCCCAGCAAGGCCGTGATGACGCCCAGATTGGCCATATAACCATTGGCAAACAGCAGGGCACGCTCCCGGCTGGTAAATTCCGCGAGTTCATCTTCCAGCCGGTGATGTACCCGGCTGTGGCCGACCACCAGGGGGGAAGCACCACCACCGAGCCCATAGTGATCCGTCGCCTGTCGAAAGCTGGCGATAACATCCGGATGGTTTGCCAGTCCCAGGTAATCATTGCTGCAGAACGCCAGACCGTGCTGGCCATTGATCATGATCTCAGGCCCCTGGGGCGAATCCAGGGTTTGACGACGACGATAGAGACCCGCTACACGCCAGGCCTCAAGATCCTGTTCCAGATTGAAACTCATCCGCCATGACCCGCCATGGCATCGTAGTAATATTCATTGTTTTTTTCAGCGTCGACCATCGCTTTGACCGGACAGGGTTGATCGGGCGCTCCCCAATCATTGCCTTTATTGATGCCCAGCCTGGCAAACAACTGCCGGTCCTTATTCGCCTCAGGGTTTGCGGTGGTCAGCAGCTTGTCGCCCAGGAAAATTGAGTTGGCACCCGCCAGAAAGGCCAGGGCCTGCAGCTCATCACTCATCTGCTCACGCCCGGCCGACAGGCGAACGTTAGACGCTGGCATCATAATTTTGGCCACGGCGATGGTACGGACAAAATCAATACCATCCACCGCCTCAGCGTCTGCCAATGGCGTGCCGGCGACTTTTACCAGCATATTGATGGGAACACTCTCCGGATGCCTGGGCATATTGGCCAGCTGAACCAGCATCCCGGCACGATCGCGCTCGGTCTCACCCAGGCCAACAATACCACCACTGCAGACATTCATTCCCGCCTCCCGGACCAAAGCCAGCGTGTTCAGGCGGTCAGCGTAAGTCCGGGTGGTAATGATATTGCCATAGAACTCTGGCGAGGTATCCAGATTGTGGTTGTAGTAATCCAGTCCTGCCCGGGCCAGCTCCGTTGCCTGTTCTGCACTGAGCATACCCAGGGTCATGCAGGACTCAAGCCCCAGTGCTTTCACCCCCTTGATCATCTCAATAATGTAAGGCATGTCCCTGGCGGGCGGGTTTTTCCAGGCGGCCCCCATACAGAAGCGGGTAGCGCCGGAAGCCCTGGCGCTGCGGGCTTCCTCCAGCACCTTGTGCACCGCCATCAATTTCTCTTTTTCCAGACCGGTGTTGTAG
>NZ_JAHHPO010000636.1 GCF_024606365.1 Endozoicomonas sp. ONNA2 | reverse complement strand
CATCGGGTAAGGAAACGATCAATGGATGGTATTGGTGGTATAAACTGGCAAACATCCCCACCAGGAGATAATACACAACCCGATAAGGGCCCTGTCGGCAAAACCAGATCCGGACGAAAAGTTAAAAAACTTTCCCGGAATGTCCGTTACATGGGCCGTGAATATATGAGGCGCGTAGGAAATCCCATGACGCTTTCCAAGGAAGGCGCAAAGGACTTTTGGGCGGCCTACTCTGGCATGGCTCGTGAATTTATGGGGGGCTTTACCCTTAATTTGCAAGATGACAGGAGGGCCGCAAACAGACTTGCGCATTCGCGGGGAATCACCTTACCTTCGAAAGAGGCTATTCAGCAACCCGGGTTACGAGGCAACAAACCTCAGCAACAGGCCGTCAATAATAGTGGCAAGGTTGACCAGCCGGTAGGTAAAGACCTACTTCGGCAACAATGGTTTGACTGGAGTGTCAAGGAATTTCAAGGCAAAGGCTATGCCCTCCCTGTTGCCAAAACAATGGCCGATAATGTGCTCTCCCAGTGTGGCTCTGATTATCGAACAGTGAAAGTCATGGTAAACACCACGCCATTGAGCCCACAGGCCATCTTCAGGCAACAGCAGCAGCAGAATTATCAATGGGCAATGGAGCAATTTACCGCCAAAGGCTATCACACTGATCATGCCCACCAGGTCATTACCGATGCTCTGAACATGGAAGGCACTGATCTGACGAGGTTTCAGCAATGGGTTGTTGCTACTCCTGATGTCCGGAGTACCGGAGTAGCAAGCCCGGAATACATCAAAAACGAACTGCGTCCCTGGATGATTCAGGAAATTGAGAAAAAAGGCTTTTCCCCGGCAGAGGCGCAAGCCGTGGCGGATAACTTGATAGAAATCTCTACCGGAAATGTGGATGAGCTGCGCCAATCTGTCCGGGAAATGCGCCCAAAAGATGCCCAACCCCAGGTCCCTGCAGAGCAGATGGAACAGCGCAATCAAGAGTCACTGGAAACCCTGGGATTGACGAAAGATGCCAGCCTGAATGATGTAAAAAAAGCCTATCGAAAATTAGCGATGAAGCATCACCCGGATAAAAATCTTGAGAACAGTGCGCAGAGCCATCAGCTTTTTCAAAAAATCACTGAAGCGCACAGGCACCTGATTGAAGATTCAAATTTGTTCAAAAACTAAGCGTTTTTCCAGTTTTATTGAAAAAGACGAACCACAGAAACGTCCGGATCGCGACTGGCAGCGGCATGGGATTTCCTA
>NZ_JAHHPO010000635.1 GCF_024606365.1 Endozoicomonas sp. ONNA2 | reverse complement strand
TTTCATCTCTGAGGGTGGCGCAAAATATTTTCACGCGCCATGGGCATTTGTGGTTTTGGTGCCTTTGTGGTTTGTTTCTTTCGATAAAATGGGTGCGATCAAACCACTTCAAACAGGAAGTGGTTTTTCTTGCCCAGTTTCACCAGGAAGAACCGGCCATACAGGGCGTTGCGTGTTGCAAAGCACTCTGGCAGGTTCATATTATCCGCCGTGCCACGGGCGACACCGTTAAAGAATACCGCGTTATTGGCCAGCGCATCTTTCACCTGCTTGCCTGACTTGACCATGCCGACTTCGGCAAACAGTTGCGTCATGGCCTGGCCTTCCAGCTGAGTCCGCTCGATGGTCGCACTGGGCAGGCCATCTTGCTGCAACTGCGCCATATCGGTTTCTGAAAGCCGGGTAATGTCACCGGAAAACAGGGCTTCGGTGATGCGCTCTGCTGCCTTGAGGCCTTCCTCCCCATGCACCAGTCGGGTCGCTTCACGGGCAAGAATCCTCTGGGCTTCCGGTTTGCCCTGACGCCTGGCATCCGCTTGCTCAATGGCCTCAATTTCTGCAATGCCCAGGAAGGTGAAGAACTTCAGAAAACGATACACATCGGCATCCGCGGTGTTCATCCAGAACTGGTAAAAGGCGTATTGGGATGTTTTTCTGGAATCCAGCCAAACCGCACCGCCTTCCGTTTTACCAAACTTGGTGCCATCCGACCTGGTAATCAATGGTACCGTTAACCCGAAGGCACGGGCCTTATTGTGACGACGGGCCAAGTCAATACCGCCAACAATATTACCCCACTGGTCACTGCCACCAATCTGCAGGGTACAATCATAACGACGGTTCAGCTCGGCAAAGTCCATGCCCTGCAGCAGGGCATAGGAAAACTCGGTAAAGGAGATACCGGAGCCCTCCCGGTTCAGCCGTTGCTGTACCGACTCCCTGTTGATCATGGCATTCACGGAAAAGTGTTTACCGATATCTCTCAGGAACTCCAGCACATTCAGGTTGCCGGTCCAATCCAGGTTATTGACCACAACGGCGGAGTTTTCCTGGCAGTCGAAGTCGATAAACTGACTCACCTGCCCCTTGATTTTCTCAACCCAGCCAGCCACCACCTTCGGGGTATTCAGTTGACGCTCCGCGGCCTTGAAGCTTGGGTCACCGATCAGACCCGTAGCCCCACCCACCAGGGCAATGGGTTTATGACCCGCCTGCTGGAAGCGCTTGAGCACCAGCAACGGCACCAGATGGCCAAGATGGAGACTGTCAGCCGTAGGATCGAAACCACAATAAAGCACCCGGGGCTGTTCGCTCAAATGAGCGTCCAGTTCCTCCACGGCAGTGGTCTGGGCAATGAGCTGGCGGGCCTGAAGATCTTTCAGCAACGGGTTTTGACTTTCGGACATTGGCCTTATTCCTGGGATGATTCAACCGAAATACTGCGGTGGATGCCAGGGGCTCTGACATCAAATCAAGAAAAACTCCCTACCCGGATGGACAGGGAAGAATTAATAAAAAATCAGTCCGATCAAAATACAGCAAAATGCTAACGGAACAAACGCCTGATTGGGGTAGATTTCAGTATATATTTGCCTTACCAGGCCTTTACACCATTAGCCTGGAACTAACGTTAAATCCATACTGTCTAAACAACCAAATGTGCTTGCGAACTTCTGATACGGATTCATGCTGCTGGCGAATTCGATCAATCGGGCACTGTTTGGTATGTCTGTCAAATCTGACCCCATTACACTCCATTACAATGGCAGGAGAAATTTTTGGATAATCCGCAACCACTGTCGGCGCAAGCCCCTGCTACTTACCTGGCAAATCCGGGAGTCTCTCAAGAAAAAGAACCTGCGTATCAATCTGAGCCAGCGGGTTCAAATTTTTCCGTGGGTGATGCCGTCTGGGTGGTCATGCGAGCCCTGTCCACGGCTACCGAGTGTCTGAATTTTGTCTGCAGAAAGGTGGTCGTCCTGGCCAGTGTGTGTGTTGGTGGTATTACCGGGCTGCTTCAATATGCCCATGAGAACCTGGGCAATAGAAGGGTGCAAACGGTAGCACAGGAAGAAAATAATAGAATAGGCCAGCAGCCCGGTGATCAAGCACCCGGTGACACAGCGCAGCAAACGGCTTATCGCCAGAATCCCCCGATGGAAGAGTACGTCAGGCAGGGTGCCAATAAGTGGCAGCACTTTGTGGAATCCGGCACATCACCCGGCTCTGAATACAGCTGGATGTCACTTGTCGGCACACTCCTGTCCATAACCGTTTCTGTCTGTGTGCTCGGTGTAGCGGGTACATTACTTCTGCATACGCCACACTGGCTGTTCAAGGCAGAACCTTATTTTAATCTCAATCAACCGACATCACTCATCCCGCCGACTACAACCCAGCCTTCTGACCATCAGAATCGACAAAGGTCAGCCTTCGATCCGCAAGCGGATAGCCGCCCCCGGGACAACCCGGCCAGCCACTGCACACACCGGCCTGTTGAACCACCGCCCACCGCCGTGGCAGGTGAACCAGGTCAGCCAACAGGGCTGCCATCATTTATTGCCCGGGCCCCTGGCGGATATATGCCAACATCAGTTCCGGTATTTAAGTAGCTGGCCATGAACAACACGGCTCATTAATTTTCTAACGCCTCGCATTTACAGTCTGTTGTTGGAAAGACAATCCATAAGGAAATAAAATAATCCGTGATAATCAAGACAATAATCAAAATAAATGATAATTGGTCTTGTATTGACGTACCTTTTCTGACGGATATGACTTACGATATTTTTTACCGTTATAATTTATTTACATACTGCAGACAGTGTTAAAACATTAATGAATAAAGCCATCCCTAAAGGCGTAGTACGGATCAGCCAGCGCCTGAAACTGTTCCCCAGGCGACACTTGCTGTTGGCAAGTACCATCGCCGTCATCATCATAGGATTGATGGCACTGCTCCCTTCGGGTGACGTAGAAGCCAGGCGTAACGAAATTCCGATATCCATTGATGCTTTCCAGCCTAATGAAGCCAACATAGAGCTGAACAGCACGACCACTCCCCGGCCTTCCCCATCTGCCAGCAACCAGAACTCCGGGCAATCAGCCACAGCAATTAAAAAAGAAGTGGCGCAGGAACCAGAAACCAGGGCACCAGAAGCAGTAGCCAAGACACCAGAAGCAGAAACCAAGGCACCAGAAGCAGTAGCCAAAACACCAGAAGCACAAGCTAAGGCACCAGAAGCAGAAACCAAGGCACCAGAAGCACTAGCCAAGACACAAGAAGTAGAAACCAAGGCACCAGAAGCAGTAGCCAAGACAGCAGAAGCCGAAGCACTGGCAAAAACCGCAGACGACCTGGCGCAGAAACTTGGCAAATGGCACAGTGTGACCATTAAATCCGGCGATAATTTATCCGTGTTATTTAATAGCCAGGGGTTAAATGCCAGTGTTGTTTATCAGGTGGCCAACACGCCCGGTTATGGCAAAACACTGGCCAGTATCCGTCCGGGGGAATCCCTTGAATTCCGGATTAATCCGCAAGGCAGCCTGACCCAGCTGCGCTACGTCAAGTCCAGACTGGAAAGCATCTTCTTTAACCGGGAGGACGATGGCTACCGGGCAGAACCGGTTACCCTGTCACCGGAAATTCATTCCACCTATGCCAGTGGCATTATTGAAAGCTCTCTCTTCCTGGCCAGCCAAAAAGCAGGCCTTTCCCAGAATCTCACCATGGAGCTGGCCGGCATTTTTGGCTGGGATATCGATTTTGTGCAGGATATCCGCAGTGGTGACAGCTTTAACCTGCTCTATGAAGAGGAGTTTCTGGAAGGGGAAAAACTCGGGGATGGCAATATTCTGGCCGCCAACTTCACCAACCAGGGACAGACCTACACCGCCATCCGCTATACCGACAGTAACGGCGATACCGATTACTATACCCCCGACGGAAAAAGCATGAAAAAAGCGTTTCTCCGTACGCCGGTGGATTTCACCCGCATCAGCTCAAGATTTAACCCCAACCGTCTGCACCCGATATTCAAGACCAAACGCCCGCACCGGGGGGTCGATTATGCCGCCCCGATGAATACCCCCATTAAAGCCGCGGGGGATGGGCGTGTGCAGTTTTCCGGCTGGCAGAGTGGGTTTGGCAATGTGGTATTTATCCAGCACCCGAATAATGTTGTTACCGTCTATGCCCATGCCAATAAACTGGCCGGACTGAAAAAAGGCCAGAAAGTTCGTCAGGGCCAGACCATCGCCTATGTTGGCAAATCCGGCTGGGCCACCGGACCTCACCTGCATTACGAGTTTCGTGTCAATGGCGTGCACAGAAACCCGATAACAGTGAAGCTCCCGGATGCTGCCCCCATCGCCAACAGTGAAATGGCCAACTTCAGGCAAAAATCCCAACTGATGCTTGCCAGGCTGAAAGAGCACAGGGAAACACTACTGGCCACGAATAACCCTGCAATTGATTGAAAATATGGGCATATGAGGCGCAAAGGAACCTGTATTTGTGCTCAGTGTCTTTGTGGTTAACCATAACGGCCATCCAGAGGCGAACCATGTCAGATATCTATATAGGGCTCATGTCCGGCACCAGCCTGGACGCCATGGATGGTGTAGCTGTTCGCTTTGATGGCAATAGTCCAACACTCCTGGCCCACCACAGCAGTGAGTGGCCCGCCGGACTGAAGAAAAAAATTCAACAGCTCTGTCAGCCAGGTCATGATGAAATTGGTTTGCTGGCGGAAGTAGACCCGGCCATCGCTTATGTTGCCGCCGCAACGGTCAATGAGTTGCTGGACAAGGCAGGGCTTGGCGCTGACCAGGTCAAGGCCATTGGCAGTCATGGTCAGACGGTCAGACACCTGCCAGAGTCGGGCTACACCCTGCAGATCGGTGATCCGAATATCCTGGCAGAGCAGACTGGTATAACCGTTGTTGCCGACTTCCGGCGTCGGGATATGGCCGCCGGTGGTCAGGGAGCCCCGCTGGTACCCGCCTTTCACCGTGGGGTTTTTACCAGCGAAACCCGCCACCGGGTGATCGTCAACATTGGCGGTATCAGCAATATAACGATCTTGCCCCCTGAAAACCGTGAGCAACGCCCGGTAACCGGCTTTGATACCGGTCCGGGGAACCTGTTAATGGACTATTGGTGCCAACAACAGTGGGGCCAAGCCTATGACCAGGATGGCAGCCATGCTGGCCGGGAGCCCCATGACCCGATCCTGCTGGAAACCCTGCTGAGTGAACCCTTTTTCCGATTACCTGCGCCCAAAAGTACTGGCCGGGAACTATTCAACCCTGCCTGGCTCAACACAATGCTAGAAGGCTTTCGTGGTCTGTCGCCGTCGACTATACAGGCAACCCTCTGTCGTTTGACCGCCCGCTGCATTGCCGATGCCATACAACAGCATGCCCCCGAAACAGATGAAGTGTTTACCTGCGGCGGCGGTGCCAATAACAACACCCTGATGGCCATGCTGCAAGAAGAAATGCCCGGCACAAGGCTGGGATCAACCGCAGGGCTTGGGGTTGATCCCCAGTGGGTAGAAGCCATCGCCTTTGCCTGGTTAGCAAGACAGAATATGTTACAGCTACCCGGCAACCTGCCTGCGGTTACCGGGGCATCGGGTTTGCGTTTGCTTGGTGGGCGGTATTATCAGTGACCGCTCAGCTCTACCATGGTTTTCTATTACTGTTCAATGGAAGTACTTATTTCTCATTTACTGAAGCACTGGCACCCGGTTTACCAAAACCTGTTTCCCCGTCGTATGATCCGGATTGTTGATAATGCCCATAACAGGCCTGTTATTGCTTTATGCAGCTGGTTGAGAAGCTAAATTATCTGAAGCTGCGCCTGTAATACCCGGATAGATGATTTTACCTGACTGACCATTTATTAATATCTTGATCGTTAACCATTATAAATAGGTAGCGTCGTATGCTTTTATCGCTCAGTTCAAAGGTAAGGCAATCAATAGGGAGGGTCGCAGGCTTTCAGATACAATCAGGGAGGAAAATCGGCTGAATGTAATTCGGGTGGTGATGAAGCAGGTCAGATGAACAGTGCTTTGGCCAGCAAAAAAAACAATAATTACTGGCAAGCACAGGAAAGATAGTTTAAATAGTGTTCTGAATTAATGACTGTTTGATAATCTACTGAACGACAAATCAAGATAGCTTTTGGCTTCAAATAAACTATCCTGATTACCACTGATCGTACGTCATGATACAGAGAAAGTTTATTTAAGAA